>JBCCNE010000067.1:0-13851 GCA_039026015.1 Cyanobacteria bacterium P01_C01_bin.70
AGTTGACACCACGCGATCAGAACTTATAGATGTCGATATTCCTCGACCGACGCCGCCGTTCTGGGGGGCGCGAATTCTCAACCCTGAAGATATTTCACTGAATGAGGTATTTTGGTACCTTGATTTGCCAGCCCTCTTTGCTGGCCAGTGGCAGTTTCGCCGGGCTAAGAAGCAGTCCAAACAAGAATACAACGACTTCTTAGAGGAAACCGTGCAGCCAATTTTGGCCCATTGGAAGACGCGCATTCAAGCCGAAAACCTGCTGCACCCCCAAATTGTCTATGGTTACTTTCCCTGCCTGGCAGAGGGTAATTCCCTGCACATATACGATCCGCAGTTGATGGACGAAAGTCTAAAATCCACAGCTCAACATTCACCATCTTCAATGCCCGCTCCTGTCGCCACCTTTACTTTCCCTCGCCAGACGTCACGGCGGCTGCTCTGTATTGCCGATTTCTTCTTGCCCAAAGAGCGAGCGCAACCCGGCCAGTTTGACGTTTTTCCCATGCAGGCGGTGACCGTGGGCGAGTTCGCCACTGAATTTGCCCAAAAGCTGTTCCAGGCAGATCAGTACACTGACTATCTGTACTACTATGGCCTTTCGGTACAGATAGCGGAAGCTATGGCCGAATGGTGTCACGCTCGCATTCGCCGTGAACTGGGCTACGGTGCCGGAGATTCCCAAGACATTTATGAGATCTTGAGGCAGCACTATCAGGGGTCACGCTACAGCTTTGGCTATCCGGCTTGTCCTCATATTCCCGACCAGTTTGTGCAGCTTGACCTGCTCCAGGTCGATCGCATTGGCATGCATATGGACGAGAGCGAGCAGCTTTATCCTGAGCAGTCAACCACGGCGATTATTGCCTATCACCCAGCCGCCAAATATTTCAGCGCCTAGGGGACACTCAAGCAGTGGCCAGCATGGGCAGATGGATTTTCATGACGTCGATGTGGTGCCTCGCATCATCCAAAACAGCGAAGTGCCGTCAGCGAAGTGCTGTCTCGAATTCAGGGCTTTTTCCGGTCAATCGCAAAAGAGTCGCTTAGAATCCAGTTAAGAGTGTTTCAGATAATGGTTTGTCAATCATCTAGAAGGGGTGAGAGTCTGCAGGGGAAAATCCCCTCTAGAAGCACTAAAGCCAGAATGTTTTCAGGTGGAATACTCTAAGCATTGGTGACTGTGGGGAGAGATGCCGTGAAACTCTCAGATTGGATCGGTCTAGTCTGTCTTTTGATTGCCCTAATTATCCTCTGGCAGTTTCGCAATATTTTGCTGCTGGTGTTTGCGGCCATCGTGTTAGCGATCGCCCTCAACAGTTTGGTGCGTCGCCTGGTCAGACGCTTTGATCTCCAGCGTCCTCGGGCCGTGCTAGCGGCGCTGGCGTTGGTGCTCACTGTGATGACCTTGTTTACGGTGCTCGTCTTGCCGCTGTTTGCCAATCAGTTTGAGCAGCTTTTAGAACTGGTGCCTCAAGGCTTTAATCGCCTTGATGCTTGGATCAGAGATCTGTTGGTCAATCCACCTAACTGGCTTCCTGAAATCGTTGCAGGCTTCGAACTGCCCCAACTCTCTAATCTGATTGAGCAGTTTGTCAGCTTTGGTGGTCAGTTTTTTGGCAACTTTGTGAGCTTTTTCTCCGGTTCGGTCGTGACGGTGCTGCAGCTGCTGCTGCTAATGGTGCTCACCATCATGTTTTTGAGCGATCCTGGCGCTTATCGTGGGCTGCTGCTGCGTCTCTTTCCCTCGTCCTATCGTCGCCGTGCCGATGCGATCTTGACGAAATGTGAGTCCTCACTGCTGTGCTGGCTTGGCGGCGTTTCGATCAATTCTCTGTTTGTGGCCACGCTGAGCTTCATCGGCTTAGTGCTGCTGCAGGTGCCGTATCCTTTTGCTAACGCCATGCTGGCCGGGTTATTCAACTTTATTCCCAACATTGGCCCGGCCTTGAGTGCCATCTTTCCCATCATCGTGGCGCTATCGCAGTCCTTCGGCAGCGCGATCGCCGTTGTCGTGCTCTATATCGTGATTCAAAACCTAGAGAGCTACTGGTTTAGTCCCATGATGATGCGGCGGCAAGTCTCGCTGTTGCCTGCCGCTACTCTAGTGGCTCAGCTCTTCTTTGCCCGCTTTTTGGGGCCTGTGGGGCTGATCTTAGCCCTACCGCTTGCTGTCGTATGCAAAATCTGGATTGAAGAAGCTTTAATTGTCGATATTTTAGAACGAGGGCAAACGGCTGTAGATTCGCCACCGTCTGGGCCACCGGAACCTCCCGCCTCCCTAGCGGCGGAACCCGTGAATGTGCATGAGCAGTGAGTGGCTGCTTCGTATGGAAAAGGCCCGAAAGTCTTGATTCTCTCCCTGTTGAGCTTGGCTCTGAACCTCGAATTCTGCACTCGGCAAAAGTGAAGGGCTAGAGCGATCGCTGACAATACCACTGCTTTGAGACTAGACGGTTGGTTGGAATATGGCCTCTCTATGTTCAGGGATAGACGAGATTGAGGCGCGATCGTTAGGATAAAGAGTAACCTCCGCTAACCGACCTTGTTATGAGCCTTAAAGACCGCATTTCTGAAGACATCAAAACTGCCATGAAAGCTAAGGACAAGCTGCGGTTAGAAACCGTCCGCAGCATCAAAAAGGTGATTCTTGAAGAAGAAAGTACGGCGCGAGGCAAAGGTCAGGACGAGCTGACGGCAGATCAAGAATTAGCGATTTTGACTCGGTTAGCGAAGCAGCGCAAGGATGCGATCGAGCAATATAACAACGCCAATCGCAGTGATCTGGCTGAGAAAGAAGCTGCTGAGCTCACCATCATTGAAGAATATCTTCCAGCCCAAATGTCGGATGAAGAAATCGCAGCGGTGGTTGATGACCTGATTGCGAAAACGGGAGCCGCATCTGCTAAGGACATGGGTAAAGTTATGGGGCCTGCGATGAAAGCCCTCAAAGGTCGGGCTGACGGTGCTAAAGTGCAGGCACTCGTGAAGGCTAAATTAGCCGGTTAATTCACACCAACCCCGGTACTTGCCATGGTGCGAGCCGCCGGGATTGATGTCAAAGCCTGAATATGGGCTCAACTAGAGCGGCGCATAGCCAAAGGTCACATCGAATTCACGGCACCAGATGGCAACTGCATCATAGTCGTTGATATCAATGCTGGCGTCTACTAGATAGCGCTGACCACCTTCGAAGCTTTGCAGTAAATCAAGCACAACGTAGTCTGAGCCTTCAATGTTGACGGGAACTTCAGACCCATCGGCATAGAGGACCACGGTCACATCAGGGCCAGTCGCTGTGCTAAACGTCTCATCAAAAACTAAGTAGGTTTGCCCATTTTCAGTCACAACGCTAGCTGTGCCAGTGGTGGCTTTTGCTTGCTCGACAGTGACAAACTGACCGGTTGCCTGAGCCAAAGTAACCGCTTCAGTGCCGGCACTGGTTTGAGTTAAGGCTGAAAATTCCAACGGCTTGAGGGCGCTCGCTCCAGAGGCTAAGGTGAGGCCTAAAGTGACAGCAGATAGTGTGGCCAAAGCAAAGCGTTTCATAAGTCGAATCTCCTTCGGGTATGAACGGTGTTCTTGATTGTCATATTCACAATGGCGGTTGAAAACGCTTTGATTTGAGCCTGAAAAAATCCTGAGCAATTAGCCTACGAGATAAAGGTTACCTGAGAGGGTGAAGGTGAATGGATGTCAGGTTGGCAAAGTGCATGCGGAGCCGATAGGGTCGTTATATTGGCCGGGGACAGGGTGCATTAGGGGCTGTCATCATTTAGCGATCAAGTCCTTATGTGGAAAACATTTCAGCCCCTAGCTGGTTTTGCGGAGCCGGGCGCGGATGTGCTTACACCGCAAGCATTCTGGATTTAATTGAGGACGCGCCCCAGGGCTAAATTCTGCATTCCTTCCTTGATATCGTGCAACGATTCTCCTGCGCCGCATAAACTTTCCGAAACAGCGCCATAATTTCTGAGGAAAGTGTTTGGCCAACTGTATTTGGCTAGCCTAGAGGGTTAGATTTCTGTGCTTAAAGCCTGATCAGAGGGAATGAGGCAATATAATTAGAATGATTATCATTATCTAATTGCTGCGATGAAGGCTAAACTTACCCGAAGTCAGCGATGGGTGTACGAGCTGTTGCAAAGTACATCGACAGAAATCAGGGCGCAGGATGTTTTTACTCAGCTGAAAGATCAGGGGCGATCGCTGGGATTGGCAACGGTGTATCGAGCGATTAAGACGCTGCAATTGCGGGGGTTGGTGCAGGCGCGATCGCTGACTAATGGCGAATGGGTCTATCGGCTAGCTTCAGAAGACTGTCACTATCTGACCTGCTTAAACTGTGGTCTGTCGGTGCCGGTGGATGAGTGTCCAGCTCATGCCTTGGAAAAGAAATTGGCAGAACGCGATCGCTTCACGGTTTTTTATCACACCCTAGAGTTTTTTGGCCTCTGTTCGACCTGTGGAGACACCTTGGATGTCGGAGCAGTTTGATGCAATGGTAGTTTTTCGCCGCGATTGCCTTGGTCTATCGCTGATCATGAGTTTGTGTTCATCATCAGCCCACTCCTCAATCAAACTGCTGAAATGAGAGACTGTTAAATCACTGAAGGAGAGTTGCACGCTAGACCTACTCTAGTTCCCTTGGGTTAATATGGCTATTTCCCAGATATCAAGAATGATCCACAGTACATTTTTTGAGTTTGTCTTCCAGTTCTTGGAGATCAAGGTTTTGGCCAATGCAGACTAGCTGATTGCTGCGAGGCCCCTGCCATTCTGATTCTTCGAGCTGAAACCGCTTGCCCGTAAGTTGGAAAAATTGCCGGGCTGGGCTTTCTTTGAACCACAGAATCCCCTTCATGCGAAACAGCTCCGGCGGCAGGTGAAAGTCAAGTAACTGCTGAAACTTCCTCAGTGAAAAGGGCTGGTCAGAGTGAAACGCCATTGAGACAAAGCCATCGTTGTCCAGGTGATCGGAGTGGTGGTGGTGATGTTCGTGGGGATGGTCATGGTCGTGATGGTGCCCCTGGTGATCGTGCTCCTCATGATGGTGGTGCCCGTGGTCGTGAGCCTTATGGTCATGATGATGGTGGTCGTGATCATGGGCCGCTTTTTCGGCGTCGGCCTGAGCCACCGCTTGATACAGTCCGCGATCGCCCACTTTCACATCAATGATCAGCGGCAGAGGAACCTGGCCATGCTGAGCGTGGAGAATTTTGACATCTTCTCGATAGGCGCGAATATCCGCTTCTACGGCTTGGAGGCGTTCTGGCGAAACCAGGTCTGTCTTATTGAGCAGCAGAATATCGCCATAGGCCACCTGGCTCATGGCTGCTTGGCTGCTGAACAAGTTGAGTTCAAAGGTTTCGGTATCAATCACGGTCAGAATGGAATCTAGACGGGTGAGCTCACGCAGTTCAGTCCCAAGGAAGGTAAGGGTAATGGGTAGAGGGTCGGCAACCCCAGTGGTTTCGACTACAAGATAGTCAATGCGATCGCGCTTCTCTAGTATTCGATACACCGCCTGCATCAGGTCGTCGTTGATGGTGCAGCAAATGCAGCCATTGGTTAGCTCCACCATGTCCTGTTCAACGGTGATCAGAAACTGACTGTCAATGTTAATGTCGCCAAATTCATTCACCAGCACCGCGACGCGAAAGGCATCAAAGTTTTGCAAAATATGGTTCAGCAGCGTAGTTTTGCCACTGCCTAGAAAGCCCGTAATGATGGTGACGGGTAAGCGGTTATCGGGCAGATCGTTAGTTGTCAGCATAAGAGGGAGGGAATTTGAGGGTGAAGGGCACAGGGGATGGGTTTGGAGTCGAGAGTTGAGGCTTTGAGTCTGGAACAGAATGCGGCCTTATACCTTGAACCCTCTACTTTTTCCCTGACGCCGCTTTGACGACAGTGGGGAAACTTGGTTACTGGCTAAACAATTGGTGAGTTGTTGATGCAGTTGCAGGGGATTCAACTGGCGACCAATAAAGACCAGTTGATTTTGAGGCGTCGTCGTCCAGGGTTCGGGGTTGATGCTACATCGCTTGCCGCTGAGCTGAAAGATATGGCGCTGCTGTTCTTCCTCGAACCAGAGAATGCCTTTGGCGCGAAAGACTTCTGCAGGCATCTGGGTCATCAAGAAGTGCTCAAATTTGGTCAGGTTGAAGGGGCGATCGCTCTTAAAAGGCACCGAGACAAAACCATCCTGGACCAGATGAGGAGATGTTTGGTTTGATTCCTGAACGTCTCCTGCGTCCAGACTCAACACTGGGGGGTCTGCTAAGCCCACATCCAGCAGGGCGGCAAGCGGCAATTGATCGGTTTCTGCCGTCAGCGAACATCGGAGGAATCGGGCTTGTTCTTTGATGCTGTGAATGTAGGCTTCTAATTGGGTTAGCTTGGCCTCGGGCACTAAATCGACCTTGTTCAACAAGATAATGTCGCCATACACCAACTGGTTGAGGGCGACATCACTGTTGAAATGCTCCTCAGTAAAGGCTTCTGCATCCACCACCGTGATCACGGAGTCCAGACGGGTAAATGCCTTTAACTCTGTGGTCAAAAATGTCACCATGATGGGCAACGGATCGGCCACTCCGGTCGTTTCCACTACCAGATAGTCCATCTGCTCTTCCCGTTCCAGCACGGCATATACCGCATCCACCAGGCTGTCGTTGATGGTGCAGCAAATGCAGCCGTTACTAAGTTCGACCATGTTTTCTTCCACCGACACCAGCAGTTGGCTGTCGATGTTGATGTCGCCAAACTCATTCACCAGCACCGCCACCTTCAATTCCTCGCGGTTGGTCAAAATGTGGTTCAGCAGCGTAGTTTTGCCGCTCCCCAGAAACCCAGTAATCAGGGTTACCGGCATTCCCCGTTTGGGGATCAGTTCTGAGAATGCAGCGCCCATCGTATTGGCCTCAAAACGTCGAGTTAGTCGGATGTAGTCATTTGCAAGCGATCGCAGGGAATGGAGTCGGCGCGTAACGTTGTCATGCCGTCACCGCCATAGATTTCGAGAGTGGCTCCGAGGACGGCTGCAAAGAAAAGACAGTCATGGGGAAAGACCACTTGCTCAAAATACCAATGGGGAATATTGGCAATGCGCACCACCTGCAAATTCGGCGATTGATTAGCGTAGCGGCAGAGTATTTGATGAGGGTGAGGCGTGGGTAACGCATCCAGAATTTGAGTCATGATTTTGGAGCCAAAACGCGAGCGGTAGGAATGAGGGCGGCGAGCAGAAAAATGCCCAGCTGCACGGCCACAATGCTGGGGCCAGAGGGGAGGTCGAACAGGGCGGACAGAAGCATGCCAATAACGGCGCTGACGGCACCTAAGCCAGCGGAGATCAGGATGTAGTGGGTGAATTGACGGCTGAGCAGACGGGCCGCGCAGGCGGGAATCACCACAAAGGCGCTGATCAGCAAGACCCCGATCGCTTTGATGGAAATGCCCACCACCAGGGCCAGCAGCACAATAAAGGCGGTGCGCTGGGCCGAGACGTTAACCCCCCGAGCGATCGCCATCGGTTCGTGCAGGGTAAGGAGAATTTGCGATCGCAGCGTCAAGCCAATGAATCCGGCGCATACTGCCAGCAACACGGCACTAAAGATCAGATCGCCGGTTTGGACCGCCAAAATATCGCCAAATAGCAGGTTGCTAATGCCGCCTCGATACTCATCCCGAAAACTGAGCAGAATAATGCCCAGCGCCAGGGATGAGGAACAAACGATTTGCAGTAGGGCATCGGTCCAAAGATGTGTGTGTTCGAGGAAATAGGCCACCACCAGGGCAAACAGTACAGCAAAAGGCAACAGCGACCAAGACGGCTCGAAGCCTAACAATAACCCAATGCCGATGCCGAGAAGGGCCGATTCTCCCAGCGCCTCGCTGAAAATGGAAAGCTGCCGAAGGATGGTAAAGCTGCCCAGCAAGCCCCCCATCAGGCCAGTCAACACGCCCCCTATCAACGCCCGCTGCATAAAGGGCAGTTGAAACAGTTCGATAACGCGGGTGAGTTCAGCTTGCATAAAGGGCGTGGGGTGTTAGGGAGTGGGGAGCGGGAAAAATGGGAAAAGAGAATCGGGTTTTGGGGATGTGTGGGATGGCGGGAGGGAAAATTCAGTCTTATCGCGATTTGGAAGTTTGGCAAAAGGGGATGGCATTGGCGGAAGTTTGCTATCGCATCACGAAAACATTTCCGCAAGCAGAAGTTTATGGCATGGTTTCGCAGATTCGGAGAGCGGCGGTTTCAATTCCAGACAATATTGCTGAAGGCTATGGGCGAGAGTATCGAAATGACTATGTTAGATTTCTGCGGATTGCCCAGGGTTCTTTGAAGGAGCTAGAAACTCATCTTCTGCTAGCTGTTCGGGTTGAACTCATCGACAGAAATAGCTCAACCAACCCTCGCTCAATGCGAATCTACCGGTAAATTGCTGCGTGCCCTCCTCCGTGCTCTCCAAAAGAATCAATAACCCCACTACCCCATTCCCCATTCCCCTAGCAGGAATGATGATAGCGAACGAGATCTGGTCCGTAGGCCAAAGACAACTGCTCAGGCGCAAGGGCATGGTCGGGAGACCCCTGGCACAGGAGTTTGCGGTTAATGCAGAGGACGCGATCGCAGCTGCGACGCACCATGTCCAGATCATGGGAAATCTGCAAAATGGCCCAACCCTGTTCTCGCTTGAGCTGATGCAGCAGCTGATAAAACTCTGACTCCCCTAAGACATCCAGACCGGCTGGGGCTTCATCCAAAATCAGTAGTGCACGGGGACGCACAAGACAATAAGCCAGCAGCACCCGCTTAGTTTCTCCACCGGATAAGCTGCTCACCATCTGCTCGCGCAGATGCCAGGCCTCCACCTGGGTCAGCGCGGCTCGCACCGCCTGACGACGCGCCCGGCCACCCACCCAGGGCAATTGTGGCCCAATGCGATCCCAGCCTAGTCCCACCAGTTCAGACACGGTAATGGGAATGCGGCGATCAAACAAAAAGTTTTGGGGTAAGTAAGCGACGTGCTGCCGCACTGCTCGGGGCAAATACCCCTTGTCAGACAAGGGATGCCCCAGCACCGAAATCTGTCCCGCCTGACGCGGCAAAATGCCCAGTACCGCCTGAATCAGAGTGCTTTTTCCGGCTCCGTTGGGGCCAATAATCGCGGTGTCGGTGCCCGCCGGTACGGTAAAGGATACCTCCTGCACCGCCAGGTGAGTCTCGCGGTACACCGTTAACCCCTGCACCACTAAAACCGGATCGTTCAAACGCTAACTCCTAACTGCATCGAGAAAAGGTATCTCCTAAAACCGCAGGCCAACCCGCTGGGGCACTACGGCCACCGGTTGGGGAATCCAGAGGGGCAGCCAGGACTGATTAGACGATTCAAAGCTCGCCACGAGATTGTCCGCATTCTGGCGCATGATGGTGAGGTAGTAGTCGGGCTGAACCGCCGTAGCATCTCCTGTTTCAAGGGGGTCAAACACACTGACGCTGATATCCAGGTCGCTCGCGATCGCATCAAACGACCCCTGCTCCGCCTGAGGTTCCGTCAGAATTGTTTTCAGCCCTTCGGCCTGTACGGTATCCATTACCCGTTTGACATCTTCGGGTGAGGGATTCTCTTCAGGGATGCCCAACAGCGTTTCGGATTGCAGTCCATAGCTTTCGGCAAAGTAACTGGCAAAGTCATGGAACACCACAAAGGTTTGTCCTTCAAAGGGCGCTAACTTTTCGCTAATATCCGCGTCCAGGGCTTGTAAATCAGCAATGAACGCTTCAGCGTTAGCGATGTATTCGGCTTCGCCTTCGGGATCAGCGGCAATCAGTCCATCGCGAATATTCTCCACCTGTTCGATTGCCCGTTTGGGATCTAACCAGACGTGCGGATCGAATTCACCATGAGCGTGACCGTGGTCATGGGCTTCGCCTTCGGCGTGGTCATGCGCTTCGCCTTCCGCGTGGTCATGGTCATGGGCCTCGCCTTCGGCATGATCATGATCATGATCGTGGTCATGGTCATGGGCTTCCCCTTCTGCATGATCGTGCCCCGCTTCCTTAGCGTGGTCGTGGCCGTCGTCATCAGCGTAGGCGAGAGTCGTGATCCCTTCACTAGAATCAACAATTGCCAGCTCAGCATTGCCGGCGTTTTCGATCATGTCATCCAGGAAAAATTCCATCTCCAGGCCATTTTTGACCAGCACGTCGGCATTGGCGATCGCCTGCGCATCGCCCGGTGTCGCCTGGTACTCGTGGGGGCCGACGTTGGTGGGCAGCAGTTGTATCACTTCAGCGCGATCGCCTGCTACGGCATTGGTAAACTGAGTTACCGGCAAAAACGTTGTCACCACCTGCAGCGTCTCCTCTGGAGTGGCAGCTACTTCCGATTCTGGAGACTCAGCTTCGCTAGTCGTTGAGGGGGCGGCACAACTGCCCAAGCCGAGGGCGAGCGCCACAGAGGAGGCCAGTAATAAACCGGTTCGAGAGGGGAAGAATTGGGACATGGAGCGCTCTCCTAATTCAAGATATTTTAAAGAAATCGGCTATCTTCTTGAGAATGATTATCTTTTTAATTGCTTCAATATGCTAGAGGTTCAATTCTTGTCTGTCAATTGCTAACCAAACCCCTTGCCTTGAGTGCCATCAAGCTTCAATCACTATTGAGCGATCCGGTTCCTTAGTCGGCCTTCTTAAGGCCAAGCCAGGAGCCCTCTACTGGCATGTAGCCATTGATGGAGCGAGAGGCTCTACGCCACTGCGATCGCCTGATCTTGAGAGGCGTCCTGCTACAAACATCGCCGCTCATTTGACAAAGCCGGTTCGCAAATAGCTGCTCAAGCCATCGACGAACGTCACCATCACTAAAACAATCAGCAGCAGCGCCGAAACCTGCTGGTATTGCAAAACTCTGAGGGCGCTAATAATCTCTAGGCCAATCCCGCCAGCCCCGACCGCGCCCAAGATCATTGATGCCCGAAAGTTATATTCCCATCGGTAAAAGGTAATATCGGCCATTTGCGGCAAAACTTGGGGCAACACGCTATGGACGATTACTTGAGGTTCAGTGGCCCCGACTGAGCGGGCGGCTTCGACGGGGGCCGGATCGCTTAGCTCAATGGTCTCCGCAAAAAATTTGCCCATCATGCCTACAGAATGTAGACCTAAGGCTAATGTCCCTGGCAGTTTGCCAAATCCTACGGCAGCGACCAAGATCATCCCCAGAATGAGTTCAGGAAGGGCCCGAGCGATATTAAACAGCGTCCGGGTTAGGTGAAAGAGCAGCGGGTGCGGGGTGGTATTGCGGGCCGCTAAAAAACACAGCGGTAAGGAAAGACCGACGGCGATCGCGGTTCCGGCAATGCTCATCGCCAGCGTATCGACAATGGGCTGAATCCACTGGGGCAAGCGGCTAAAATCCGGAGGCCACATTTCGCCCAGCAGCTGGGCTATCGCCGGCAAGCCTGCAACTAACCGCTCGCCATCGAACAGCTCCACCCCGACAAAACTGACGACGATCACGCCCCCTAGTAGAAGAGTTCGCATCAGTTGCTGTCGCCATCCCCGCTGGTATTGACGCAGCAGACGATCACTGGATTCACTCGGAATAGAGTCTGGGGTGATGTTCATAAGGGGTTGATGCACTACTGCACAAATTCACCCAGGTCGAGTCCCAATTTCTCGCCTGCTTTGCGGATGCCGTCGTAGTCTTCATCCGTCATTTCGGCAAAGCCATCGGCCTTAAAGGGAGCGAGGATAGTTTCATCGTCCAGGCTGAGAAAGGCGGCGCGAATGTCGGCTTTGAGCTCCGGGGCTAAATCGGCACGCAGGGTCCAGGGATACTGGGGAATCGGCTCTGACTCAGCAATCACCACGACCTGGCTGGGATCGAGGGTGCCCGCTGCGACCAAGGAATCGAAAATGGGACGGCTGAGTCCGCCCGCCTGGGCATTCCCGTTTTGTACCGCCAAGGCGACCGCATCATGGGCACCCAGGAAAACGGCTTCGTAGTCTTCGCCAGCGGTGAGGTCAGCCTGGGCTAGGGTCAGCTCGGGAAACAGGCGACTAGAGGTAGAGGCTGGATCGCCAAAGGCTACAGTTTGGCCAGCAATATCGGCAAACTCATCGACGCCCGCTGCAGCGTTGCCAATAATGACCGAGGTGTAGGTGGTGGAGCCGTCTTCGAGCCGGGCGGCGAAGGGCTCAATGTCGCTCTTGGTCTTGGCCAACACGTAGGAGAGGGGGCCAAAGTAGGCAAGGTCAATGCGACCGTTGCTGGCCGCTTCGATCATCGAAGAGTAGTCGGTGGTGACCACAAGCTCGATTTCTTTATCGAGGGTTGCAGCGAGATAGTTAGACAAACCTTGGTTGTCTTGAATGATGGTAGCAGCGTTTTCGTCGGGTAGTAAGGCCACGACTAGCTTGGTAGGATTGCTATTCGCGGCGGCTTGAGCGGAGGTGCTATCGGCGGTGGCGTTTACGGTAGACGAACCGCTACAGCCAGCGATCGCCACTAAGCCCGTTAAAACGATGCCAGAGAAACCTTGTTTCACCCTAAGTTCAATCATGATGGTCCAATGCTTTGACGTTAGTACTGCGCTCTAGGGGCTGTCATCATTTAGCGGTCAGGCCTTAATGCTAAAAGCGGTTCAGCCCCTAGCTAAGTTTCAGAAGCGGGCGCGGCAATGCTGATACCGCAGGCATTCTGGCTTTAATTGCTGACGCGCCCTAATGCTCTGGAAGGCGCTTTTGTGCCTAATCTTGCCTAAATTAATCTAACGTGAAAATCGGTGGATCTAGCCTGACCTACAGGATCGATGAATGCGGGACGCTTCTTCTTTGGCCCCGTTCAAATCCGCCAATCAGGATTAACTGGGTAGATGAGCCGGTTTTTCTAGAGAGCGTGCCTGCCGTCCTGACGAGAGATGATAGATCTGCTCTAAATCACGATCGCCGACCTGGCCGGGAGCCGCATCAAACACAATACTCCCCTGGGCCAAGCCAATAATGCGATCGCCATAAGCTCTGGCGAATTCCACCTGATGCAGACTCAAGAGCGCCGCAATGCCATCAGTTTTGCAGATGGTGCGCAACAGCGACAGCACTCCATGAGCACTGGTGGGATCGAGGCTGGCAATAGGCTCATCGGCCAGCATGAGCCGGGGTTGCTGGGCAAGGGCTCGGGCAATTCCCACCCGCTGTTTTTGACCACCGCTGAGATTTTTAACCGGGGTGAGGGCCTTATCAATCAGGCCTACGCGTTGCAGACAGTCGAGGGCGAGTTGCTGGTCTGGTCGAGATAAGGGCAGCAGGCTGCGCCAGAAAGAATAGTGGGCAAGCCTGCCCATGAGCACATTTTGGAGGGCTGACTGACGCTCGATCAGTTGGTGCTGTTGAAAGATCATGCCGGTTTGCTGCCGATGCGATCGCACCGCGTCGGCATCGATTAAGGGGTGCAGATCCTTACCGGTTAAGTCACCCAGCCCACTTACCCAAATGCTGCCCTGGCTAGGAGGGGTGAGGTAATTAATCGTCCGCAGCAAAGTAGATTTACCGGCTCCCGATGCCCCCAAGACAACGGCAAACTCTCCCCGATTGAGTTGCAGCGATATCGATTGGAGCGCCACATGGCCATCTGCATAGGTCACGCCAATATTGTTTAGCCGGATAATTGCTGGGTTGTCGGTTCCGGACAAAAGGCTCATGGAGACACCATCGTAGAAAGACTTAACGCACAAATCCCTTACCTTGAGTGCCGTAGCGTACCGTCCGGAAACTCACTGCATTGCTATGAGGGCTGTACAGAGTATAAGTGGCCTGCCCCGGTCTTCTGCCAATACTGCCGATGC
>JBCCNE010000068.1:0-13773 GCA_039026015.1 Cyanobacteria bacterium P01_C01_bin.70
AGCTGTAACGCTATTGGTAGGGTAGGCAATGTTAATCGTATTGGGTTGGTTCCCAGTCATGAACAAGTGAGCACCGCTGATGGACGTTGTGATTTTGGCCAATGGGCCAGGAGAAATTACTACTTGGGTAAAGCCCGTTGTGGCTGCCCTACGAGCCGAAATACCCTCGATTGAAGAGTTGCGGATTTCTGTCGTGCTGTCGCCCTGTCCCAATGCTACGGGCCGCGAGGCCGACGTCGCCCGCCAATATCCCGAAGTCGATCGCGTGCAAGCTGCCCAACATTTCTGGCCCTTTTTGCTGCGGGGCAAAACTGCGGACGCATGGGAATGGCGCGATCGCGGTGTGGTGCTATTCCTCGGCGGCGACCAAATCTATCCCGTCGTGATTGGTCGTCATCTCAACTATAAAACCGTGATTTATGCGGAGTGGTTCGCCAATTGGCCCCGCTGGATCGATGCTTTTGGCGTAATGAACCAAGCGCTAATCGAGCAGGCTCCAGACCAATTTCGTAATAAGTTTACAGTGGTGGGCGACCTGATGGCCGATGGCCAGGCTCACCTGAGTGAGCAACGCCTGGCGGCTGAGCAGTTGGGGCTCGCCGACGACGAGATCCTCATTGGCCTGTTGCCTGGTTCCAAACGTGCCAAGCTAACCCAGGGAATGCCCCTGCTGCTGACCATTGCTGACTACATCCGCCAGCGTCAGCCCCGGGTTAAATTTGTTATTCCTGTTGCCCCCACAGTGGATCTGCCCACCTTGATGGCCTATGCCGATCCGCAGCAAAATCCCTTTCACAGTGTCTTTGCCGCACCCACTGCAATTTTGATCAAGGCTGATCAATCCGATCAACTGCCTTACATCAAAACTGCAGGCGGTACGCCGATTTTTCTCTGGCAGCCTTTTCCGGCCCATGCGGTGACTAGTCAGTGCCAGCTTTGCCTCACCACTGTCGGGGCCAACACTGCCGAACTCGGGGCCTTGGGAGTTCCCATGATAGTGCTGCTGCCGATTCAACAGCTTGAGGCGATGAATGCGTGGGATGGAATTTTGGGGCTGTTGGTGGCGCTGCCGCTGGTGGGCAAACCCTTGAATAAGCTAATTAATGGGCTTTTTTGCGCATATCTGTCGCGGCGGCAAAAACTGTTTGCTTGGCCTAATATCTGGGCTAAACGGGAGATTGTGCCGGAACTGCTGGGGCGACTCACTGGAGAAATGGTAGGCGATCGCGTGCTTAAATTTCTCAACCACCCCGAACACCTGCAGCAAATGCGTACGGACCTGCAGCAGGTGCGCGGCGACTCGGGTGCCGCTCACAAGCTAGCGCAAATTGTGCTGCGGGTTTAGCCTTTGGCAACCACTGCCGTATCGCCTGCAAAGTAGAGTGATGGGCTCTTCCAACCCCTCGTCTTGCTCCTTTTCACTAGCAGCGATGAGGACTCTCCCTCACACCGTTCAGCAGCAAAATCTTTATCCTAGGGATAGACGAAGCTGCGCACTGCAAATCCGCTACGGGATAATCATCATGCTTAGAAAGCCGCTTCTTGGAAATCGCCGATTACCGCAATTATTGAGCTTCGCGAGTGCGATGCTGCTGGCAGCGATCGCCTCAGTCGCGTTACCCAGCGGGGCGGTGCAATTGGGCGATGGCACTACGGCCTTTGACAGTCCGCCCCGACTAGATGGATTTATGACGTTTGATGAGCTTGCCCAAGCGCGCAACGCCATCTACTACGTTACGGTTCACCTCCTGCCAGAAGCTGGAGAGCCTCTGCAAACCGTGAGTATTTCCCTGATTGAGGGGCGCTTTACTCGGCTAGATTATCGCACCGACCAAATTGCCGTGTATGGCGGCAATCCTCGGGAGCGCTCAACCGAGTATCCTGTCGAATCTGCCAGCTACGATGACGATTCTCAGACTTTGACTATTCGCCTAGCGCAGCCTGCCGAACCCGGCCAAAATCTCACTTTTGAGCTGAACCTTGTCCGCAACCCGCGCTTTGAAGGCGTTTATCTCTACGACGTCACTGCCGCTCCCGCTGGTGAAAATCCTCGATTTCAGCGCATTGGCACTGGCAGAATTCACATCTATGAAAGGCGTTTTAGAGTTTTCCCTTAGTAATAGCTAACTTACAAAAACCTTCGCAAGCATGAGCTAAGTGTCGCACCTGACCAGAAAACTTACGAAATCCTAGACTTCCTCGTCAGCAGCGCTTTCGGATTTGCCTTCATAGAGAGCATCCAGGCGCTCACGGGCATCCTCTAGCGAAATCGATTTCATCACCAGTAGCGGCTCATCAAGCACTCGACCATCGCCATCAAGCATTTCCGGATGGGGCACTCGACTGCGTGAACCGCTTTCGCCAGTGCTGCTGCCCAAGCCTGACTGACGGGGACGGCTAGCATCAGCACCAAGCATCATGATGTTGCGAACCAGGTTACTGATAGCCAATACCGACAAGACTGCGAATGCGATGATGTAAAGAGCGTGCAGCATGATTTTCGTAAGATGGCTTCCTAAAGGGGCTAGTCAGGGGCGAAGACGGCTTCAGCAAGCCGCTATTCAGGTCATAAGTGAGCCCTGTTTCACTAAGTTTATCTAATATGAACGGCAGTCTTTGGGCATGGCTCCAAAACTCCTACTCAAAGTTGTAGCAAATATTGGTGGCTGATTCTATAGGCTTCCGTCAATGGCGATGATTAACCTGCTGCCGGGCCGTTAGCATTTTGCTGACGAATGTAACGTGACGTTTGCCAACATTTAGCTACCAACTGATGCCAGTGAGTCACTACTGAAAGCTCCACTCCAGCCTTACCACCGGTCGCCAGCATCAAGGTTTTTGCCGTACCTACCGATTGCTCTGCCTCATTCAATTCTTCAACGAGTGCTTGACGATCGCTTGCAGCCAAGCATTCTGCCTTGGGTGAATTCAGTAGCCGTTTAGTTTCGCTAAACCAGTACTGGAAGTCATCGAGTAATGGCTCCAAAATAGTCTGAACTAGCGGTTTTTCTGGTTTATCTGCTGGGTTAGGGGTGATATCCATACCAAGGTTTGAGGTTTAATTTTTCTAGTTATAACTTAACAGTCTTTTACAATTGTCTGCTTTGCTCCTCTTGTAGGGATTGCCACCCTGCTGTCCAAGTCTGCCGATTTTTGAGTCCTTTAGCATTGATCCAAAAGCGCACCTCTGGGGCACAAGCCGCCACCATTTCCGCGAAGACCAGCCCGTTTTCATTCTTGCGATTCACCACTCGAAAATGTCGCCAGCCAAAAGTCGGCTGCCGTGCCGTCCATTTTGAGCCCACCAGATGCGGAAATTTTTGCTTTTTAGTCGCCACGCGATCGCCCTTTGTTGAATTCAGAGTTCGGAGTGCAGAGAGCAGAGTTTGGAATTAGTTCTTGGTTCTTGCTTCTTGGTCCCTTGGCTACCTACTACTTGTTGCGTACTTCGTTACTCCCTCACTCCTTCATCCCGTCCCGCCGACTCCACTCACCCATCCACTCTGCTACTTCTTCAACTGCCTTGCTACCGTCCGAATATTGCTAGCGCGACTAACGAAGACCGCTGCCTTATCTCGCTGCTGCACGAAAATATCGCCAGTAAACCAGCGACTGGCGTTCGGCTTTTGATATCGCTCAACGGTGCCGCTGGTTTCCTCAAGGGCATATCCCATGCTGGTCATCACGTCATTGAGCAGCCGGCGAAACTGCTTTTTGCTGGTAAAAGGAACGGTCAGCGTTTGCGAGCGATTAAAGAAGATCCCTAGTAAGCCAGCGATCACTCCCCCAGCCAGACCTGCTACTTCTGGTAAGAGCGTCACGGCACTCACGCCATACAGCCGGGCCGTGAATAAATTGGTGATGACGCCTGCCGTCACTAAGTAGTAAAGAAAGGTGAAACTGGCTCCGGGGCCGGTGGGTAGCTCTTTATCCCAAGCCAGTTCAGCGGGACTAGGAGCATCGGATGGTTTGGACATGGATGTTTGAAAGTCACGAATTAGCCCTTATTATCTTCAGATGTTTGCAGAAAATGGGGCCTGCGTCATCGGGGCCGAGAAGCGCTAGAGTATTAGCCGCGCGTCTGAGCGATCGCTAAAGATGGAACCCTTTGGTCGCCAAAACGTCGGACAGTCGGGCCACAGTCTGACAACCCCATCACCCAAGAAGCCAGTTGTTAATCTCATGATTGAAGTTGACCATCTCCATAAAGTGTACGGTTCAACGGAGGCCTTGAAAGACGTGTCGTTTGCCGTAGAGCCAGGTGAAATTTTGGGCTTCTTAGGCCCCAATGGTGCCGGTAAAACGACGACGATGCGGATTTTGACCGGCTATCTGCCCGCCACTAGCGGCACTGCTAAAGTCGCCGATTATGATGTGCATGCCGACTCGATGGCCGTGCGACAGCGCATTGGCTACCTGCCCGAGCGACCGCCGCTATATCCTGACATGACTGTTGAAGGGTTTTTGCACTTTGTGGCCCGCATCAAAGGCGTGGCCGCGGGCGATCGCTCTCAGCAGGTGAGCTATGCGATTCAGCGCTGCGCCCTGGAAGAAAAACGAGCGGTGCTAATTCGCCAGCTTTCAAAAGGATTTCGACAGCGGGTGGGCATTGCGCAGGCGATTGTGCACGACCCACCGGTGATTGTGCTCGATGAGCCGACGTCGGGCCTCGATCCGCGCCAAAACAGTGAAGTGCGATCTCTGGTGCGTAGTTTGGCGGGCGATCACACAATTATTCTCTCGACTCACATTTTGCCAGAGGTGGATGCCACCTGTAACCGCGTAGCCATCATTAATCGAGGGCAGCTAGTGGCGGCGGGTAAACTCGATGCTCTAATGGGTCAGCTGACGGGAGTCGTTAGCTATGACCTGGAGGTACAGGGCGCTCCCGCTGATGTGCAAAATATCCTGATTGCCGTGCCGGGAGTCGATACCGTTGAGCTAATCAGTTCTCAAGTCCTGGATACGCGCCATCGATTTCGGGTTAAAGCTGGAGAGCGTGATCCGGGGGCCGCGATCGCCGCTGCAATCGTTCACGCCGGGTTCAGCCTGCACGAGCTGCGACGACACCAAGCCAGTCTCGAAGACGTCTTTTTGAACCTCACCACCGAGGAACCCAGTAGCGTTGCTGAGCCGGTGGATTCATCAACTTCTACGCCTGCTGTCCCGTCTCGCCCAGAGGCGACTAGCCTAGATGAAACGGCAACAGAGGGCTCAGAGACTGCTCCCATGCCTGATGAGACCGAAGACACCTCAGCCGAAATGCCCTAAGTTCACTTTGCGAGAGGAATTCCATGACCGCCCTGCGAACCATCTTTGGCAACGTATTGGCAATTTATCGCCGCGAACTGCAAAGCTATCTGGCCTCCCCCCTGGCTTACGTCATTGCGGGCATCTTTTGGCTGCTGGGAGGATTTTTTCTGGTAGTCATCTTGTTCAGTCCCGAAGGGCTGCTAGCCCAGACGGCGCAGCGTGATCAGGCGCTGCAGTTAGGTGTCACGCTGCCTCCCCTCGACGTCGCGTACGAATTTCTCAACTACTACTTCGGTATTCTGGGATCGCTGTCGATGTTTATTCTGCCAATTCTTTCGATGGGGCTTTATGCCGAGGAACGCAAGCAGGGCACGCTAGAGCTGCTGGCAACGTCACCCCTGACGAACTGGGTCGTCGCTTTGGGCAAGTTGCTGGCGGTGGTCACTTTTTATGTGGGGATGGTGCTGCCACTGATGCTGTGTGTGGCGATCGCCCTCGGCACAGCAGAGCCAGTTGTCTCCCCTAATCTCTTGCTCGTCGGCAACCTAGGACTGATTTTGCTGGCCGCCAGCGTTTTGTCCTTAGGCATGTTTCTCTCTTCTCTGACCAGCAGCACGGTCGTCTCAGCGATTTTGACCTTTGCCCTGGTGATCTTTTTATGGATTGTGGATGCTCTGGCGAGATCGGTGCCCGGCTGGATTGGCGGTGCCCTCGAACATTTATCAATGCTGCAGCATTTCACCGACTTTACCCAAGGAATTTTAGACACCAGCAGCGTGATTCTTTTTTTGTCTTACAGTCTATTGGGACTGTTTTTAACTGCTCAATCGATTGAGGCGTTAAGGTTTCAGCGCAACTGAGCGGTCTTGGGTGTGAGGGTAGCAGGATGATCAGGGGGTTAGGGGTCGGTGAGTAACGAAGTAGTTAACAAGTTGCAGATAGCCAGGGACTAAGAACCAAGACCTAAATTCCGAACTCTATATTCCAAACTTTGCCTTCTGCATTCCGAACTCTAGATGATTACTGAATTGAGAGTATGAAAGGGCTAGCATTTTCCGCTAAATGGCTCAAATTTCTTACCTGGCCAGGGTTGGCTTGTGCCACTGCTGGGCTGGTAGCCGGTAGCTTGTCAGGTTGGCAGGTGTTGCCGACGGCGCTGCTGATCTTGGGCATTGGTCTACTACTACTGGGGTTTAGTTTTAGTGGGCAAACCGCTGGGGCTTTTTGGCAACAGCGATCGACCCAGGCTGGTACCAATGCGGTCGTGGCGACCCTGGCGGTACTGGTGATTCTCGGGCTGGTGAACTTCTTGGCGGTGCAGCACACTACCCGCTTTGACCTGACTGAAACTAAGCTTTTTACGCTGGCCCCTGCCACTAAAACCGTTGTGCAAAGCTTGGAAAAGCCGGTACGAGTGGTAATTTTTAGCCAGGCACAAAATCCCCAAGATGTGCAGCTATTGGAAAGCTATCGTCTGGAGAGTGCTAATTTCGACTTTGAATACGTCGATCCCGTGGCTAATCCCACCCTGGCGGAAAGCTTTGGGGTCTCTCAGCCGGGCATGGTGTTTTTGGAAGTTGAGAGCGATCGCCGCTTTCTGCAGACCCTTGGCAGTGTCCCTAATCCTCAGACGCCAGACGCCCTAGAGACGCTATCAGAGCGACAATTGACAAATGCGTTAGCGCAAGTGGTCAGCGATCGCACCCTCTCGGTTTACTTTGTCCAGGGGCATGGCGAACCGCCGATTGATGGCTCAGCACCGGGGTTTGCCCAAGCCGCTGCCAGCTTGAGCGATCGCCGCTATCAAGTTGCCCCCCTTAATCTTACCGAAGTGCAAGCCGTTCCCGAAGACGCGGATGTGGTGGTGGTTGCAGGGCCAGTACAAGACTTTTTCATCGCCGAGGTCGATGCTCTGGTGGATTTCTTGAATAGCGGCGGCGGCTTGCTGCTGCTACTCGATCCGCGTTCTGAGGCGGGACTCAATCCCCTGCTGGATGACTGGGGCGTGATTTTGGATGATCGCCTGGTGCTGGATACTTCGGGAGCGGGGCAGTTTGTGGGGCTGGGACCCGCCGCCCCGATCATTAGCGACTATGGCGATCATCCCATCACGCAGGAGTTTGGCGACGGGCGCTCGTTCTATCCTATTGCTCGTCCGGTAGAAAGCCGCGAACTTCCCGATATTGAAGCAACACCGCTGCTCCTCACCGATGCGCAAAGTCGGGCCGAAGCCATTTCGGATGAGGGCGATCTCTCCTTTGACCCTAGCGCCCCACCCACTGGCCCCCATGTGTTAGGAGTGGCCCTCAGCCGCACCGCTCAAGCGCCAGACCTAGTCTCTATCGAGCCAGAGGCCGATACCGATGAGGCTGAGGCTGAGGCAGAAGCGAATGCTGAGGCCGCCAATGCGGATGAGGCCGGGGCTGATGCTAACGCTACTGAGCCTGACACTGATGAGTCTGAGGCCGCCAATGCCGTCACGGACGACACCTCGGTCGCGGCAGTTGCCGACGGCAGCGATACGGATGAGGCCGGTATCGCCAACGCTGATGCCGAGGCGGGCTCTGAAAGCGCTGCCGAGCCTGAAGATGGTAGTGCCGCCGAGCTTGGGGAAAGCGAGCCGGATTCGGCTGATGCCGCAACTGATACGGCAACTGTAGAGGAACCCGTTAGCCTCGACGACGCGGCTTCGGAGCCTGAGAGTGGGGACGCCGCTTCTGAGAATGCTGCCGAGCCTGGCGAAAGCGAGCCGGATTCGGCTGATGCGGCGGCCGACACGGCGACGGCAGAGGAGGCAGACGGCGACGCGGCTATCGACAGCGATGAGGCTGTTGATGCCGATGAGGCTATTGACGTGGATCGTACAGACGAAGCGCCCCCGACCGAGCCAGGCGAGTCCCGTCTGGTCGTGATTGGTAACTCCACTTTTGCTGTGGATGGTTCCTTTAACCAACAGCTCAACGGCGATGTATTTCTTAATTCGGTGAACTGGCTGGGGCAAGAAGCCGACGCGACTTTGTCGATTCAGCCAAAGACCGTGACCGATCGCCGCATGCAAATGACCGGGCAGCAAGCTTGGGGATTGGGCATTTTTTCCCTGCTGGTGCTGCCTCTAACGGGCTTGGCTCTGGCGATTGTAATGGCGTTGCGAAGACGATAAAGCAATGAAACTACAGCGCAGCACAGTGATTTTAGTGGCGATCGCCCTGCTGTTGGGCGGCGTGGTGTTGTTTACCCAAGCTCGGCAGTCGGTCAACAGGGGCTCGACTACGGCTCAAGGAGACAGGGAAGCATCCCCTGTCTTCGACTTTGAAGAAACCGATGTGGTGGGCCTCAAAATCGAGACCGATGACCAACCCTTAGTGTTTGAAAAAGATGACGCCGGCTTTTGGCAAATGGTTGAACCCGAGGCTCAGCCCGCCGAAGAAGCCGCGATCGCCTTTTTGCTCAGTCGCTTGGTTACCGACGGTTTGGTGCAAACCACCACGGCTGATGCTGTCAACCAGGCTGAATTTGGTTTGGATAATCCCTTCTCTGTCGTCGAGCTTACCCTAGCCGACAATACGACTCATACCCTAATCTTGGGAAGTGCCGACTTTAGCGGCCAAAACTACTACGCCCTAATCGATCCAGAGGCCTTTCCGCTGCCCGAGGATGCTGGAGATGTAGACGTAGCGATCGTCACTGAGAATATCTTCAACGGGGTCGATCGCCCGCTGGAAGAATGGCAAGCTCCCGCCGACGCTGCTGAGGACGCTGAAGAGGCCGAGGTCCCCACGCCTGAGGAGGATGCCGCTGAAGCGGATGACACCGCTGAGGATATTGACGAAGCGGGAAGTCCCGCAGGTGACGCCAGCGATGCGGCAGATGATGCCGCCACCAATGACGCGACTGAGAACGCCCCCGCCGCTGATAACACGACAGACGCCGCCAGCGAGGACGACACCGCAGAGGGCGACCCAGAAGCCTCGGGTACAAATTCTGAAGACACCGACTCAGAAACCGAAAATTCCGATACAACCGATGCAGAGGATTCTCCATAAACGTGGGAATCCGACTGGTCAGAACATCGCAGCCTGTCTTTCAGAGGCTTTATTCTGCGTGTCAGTACCAGCCGTCCCTTCCGAACCTTGCCGTTAAGCGATGACCTCATCCCAACTGTATCCTGCCGCCACGCTGTTGATTTCTTGCCCCGATCAGCAAGGGCTCGTGGCCAAAATTGCCAATTTCATCTACGCCAACGGGGGCAACATTATTCATGCTGACCAGCACCGGGACGAAGCTAGCGGACTGTTTCTTTCCCGTATTGAGTGGAGTCTTGACGGCTTTAACCTCTCCCGAGACTTGATTGGGCCAGCGTTTAATGCGATCGCCCAGCCGCTTCAGGCGGACTGGCAGCTCCGCTTTTCTGATGCCGTGCCGCGCATCGCTATTTGGGTGAGTCGTCAAGACCACTGCCTGCTCGATCTGCTATGGCGTCACCAAGCGCGGGAATTCGCCGCCGAGATTCCCCTAATCATTAGCAACCACGACGTTTTGCAACCCATTGCCGAACAGTTCAATATTGACTTTCACTATTTGCCTATCAGCCGCGAAACCAAGGCCCAGCAAGAAACGCAACAGTTAGCGCTCTTAGAAAAGTACCAAATCGACTTAGTCGTCCTCGCCAAATACATGCAAGTCCTCAGCGGCGATTTTTTGGCTCAGTTTCCTCAAGTGATCAATATTCACCACTCTTTCTTGCCTGCCTTTATGGGAGCCCAACCTTATCATCGCGCTCACGAACGCGGTGTCAAAATTATTGGGGCAACGGCCCATTACATCACTGAAGATCTGGATGCGGGGCCGATTATCGAGCAGGACGTGGTGCGCATTACCCATCGCGATAACGTCAAAGACCTGATTCGCAAGGGTAAGGATTTAGAAAGAATCGTGTTAGCCAGAGGGGTCCGACTGCATTTACAGAATCGCGTCTTGGTTTATGGCAACCGCACTGTGGTGTTCGCTTGAAAGCGGCTACCGGGCAAGCGCTTTGGCAGCATCAGAGCAGTGACTCATGTTCAGATCCAAAATCCTGGAATCCCTCACATTTGCCAATTCATCCGCGCTTTAGGGCAAATATCTGGCTCGCGAGCAGGCTGGCAAAACCACAAGCTGGGAAACCCTCGCAAGCCTTCAATCTTGAGAGCAAGACTTACTCTTCTTCCCAAGACTCAACCGCCAACAGGTCACTGATGGGGTCTTTTGTCGAAAACTCAAAGTCTTCTAACTCGCGTTTCCAATGGGACCATTCTTCGCCAAACAAGAGAGCAATCTTCCAGATGCTATCTTCAGGCTTGATGACATTACGCTTCACCAAAGACTGTACTTGCCTTTGAAACTTCGCCATAGGGTGGAGAACCTGGCGGTTAGTCAACGTTTCACTCATATTCAAAACTATTAAAAACCTAAACGCATTGCGAAAACGACACTAGTTTTTCCAAAGACCGCGCTTGAGAAAGCACCCAACATATCGTAGGTAGCCATAGAAACTACTGAAACCCACAACAGAGTGCCAAAAGATCAGCACTTTCTGAATTGTGATGATGTCAAAATTCTCTAGCAGCCTTTGAAACTGTGGCTGAACTGTTAGCTCAATTTTCACCTTGGCCAAGATAACATATGAAATCCCCAGGTTCACAGGAATTTACGTTCGGTTAACCGTAAGGTCAGAAATTGGCGGGTTTGTTCAGTCGCTGGTGCTGCTTGCTGTTTGTCTGACGACGTCAGAACATTAGTCCTTGCGCGCTGGTTTTCCAAGGGATTGAGTCTTTTGGTAGAGATGCGTTGAATTATTTTGAACGTTATCTTGTTAACAGACTATTGACAAAATTTCTGTGACTGACCCTAATTCTGCGTCCTCCCAGGCCTCTGACCGCATCCGCTCTTCAAGCAACGGAACGCCTCATACGGTTCCGGCTACGAGAGCTAGGTCGGCTACGGCCCTGGCTCCTAAAGCTATTCAGTCGCAGAGTACAGAAATCATTGTGCAGCTTGAGCAATTGTTGTCCAAGCGGTCTGGCGATCGCCATTTGGTGCTGATCCAAGACTTTCCTGACCCCGATGCCCTGTCTTCAGCTTGGACCTATCGCCTAATTTGCAAGGAGTACAACATTGATTGCGATATCTATTATGGCGGCACCCTTAGTCACCAAGAAAATATCGCCCTCGTGCGCCTTTCAGGACTGCCGGTGCGGCGCTGGAACCCGCAGTCTAAAACGGGACCGGACCTGAGCAAATATCAGGCTTACGTGCTGCTTGACACCCAAGGAACCACAACCCAGTTGACTCATTTAGTTGAAGAGTCGAACTTGTCTCTGTTTCTAGTCGTGGATCATCACGCCCCCCAACGCGAAATTGACGCCACGCTGCTTGACCTGCGGCCTCACATTCGGGCGACGGCCACCATTTTGACCCAATATTTGCAGAGCGAAAAGCTGCTGGTGCTGGATCGCGGCAACAGTAATCATGTGAAATGCGCTACTGCACTGATGCATGGTCTGCGCTCTGACACCAATAACCTGATGCACGCTGCCGAAGCCGACTTTATGGCGGCGGCCTATCTCAGCAACTACTATGATCCGCAACTATTAGCGGCAATTTTGCGGGCTTCCCGCTCCAAGCGGGTGATGGACGTGATCGAGCGATCGCTGCGCAACCGGACCTCCCAAAATAATGTTTCCATCGCGGGCGTCGGCTATCTACGCTATGACGATCGCGATGCCATTCCCCAAGCAGCTGATTTTCTCGTCACCGAAGAAAACATTCACACAGCGGTGGTTTACGGCATCGTCCACGATGAAGATGAGGAACGCGAAGTGGTTATCGGTTCTCTCCGCACCAGCAAAATCACCCTCGACCCGGATGAATTTATCAAGGAAGCCTTTGGCCAAGACGCTGAGGGTCGCTTCTTTGGTGGGGGGCGCACGACGGCAGGAGGCTTTGAGATTCCCATCGGTTTTCTCTCTGGGTTTTATGAAAACGGCGATTACAACCGCCTAAAATGGGAAGTCTTCGATATGCAGATTAAGCAGAAGCTGTGGCGACTGATCAATCCCGACGATGACCTTATCTCCACGGACTGAGCTGTACTTCATTCGTCACGGCATCGCCGCTGAGCGGGGCACCTATGCCCATGATGATGAACGCCCGCTAACCGACAAAGGGCGATGGCGCACTCAGGCTGTCGCAGAACGACTAGTGGCGCTCGGTTGCCAAGTCGAGCTCATCCTCTCCAGTCCGCTAGTGCGGGCTCACCAAACCACTCAAATCCTTCTCCAAGTCGGGCTTGCCCCCACTGCCAAAACGCTGGAACTGCTGGCTCCTGACGGCACGCTGTCAGACTGGTTGCCCTGGCTGGCTGACTGGCAGCGTGCCCACCCTGTCAGTCGCCTCGCCCTCGTGGGCCACGAACCCGACCTCAGCAGTTGGGCCCAGCAGTTGGTCAATGGAGCAGTGAGCGATCGCTGGCAGCTCAAAAAAGCTGGCATTATCGGAGTACAGGTTCCTGAAGCGCAGGGAGCAATCGGCCACGGTCAACTCTTCTGGCTTACCCCGCCCCGCCTTTTGCTGTAGGGTGACTCCAATTTGGCAAAAGCGAAGATGAAACCCCGTTCAAAATCAGCTGCGCATGGGGTTACGGCATCAATGCATCAAGCACAGCAGTTTATTAGGCATTGTGCGGCTGGCGCGTCAAACAGATCGTGCCAACGGGATATGTTTCAGCGAAGCTATAACCACTAATCAAGCCGCGTTGAGCGGCGATTTTCTAGGACGCTCTTAACGTTTAGCCCGCCTGAATCTGCTCAACCGCCGCGATCGCCTGATCCGCTACCGAGTCCGGCAGCGGCACATAGCCCAACTCTTCACTGAACTGCTGCCCCTCAGTGAGCCCCCAGGTCAGCACTTGCTTCAGGGCATTGCCCTTGTCGACGTCGGAATACTGGCTATAGGCCAAAATCCAACTGTAGGTGACGATGGGGTAGGCTGCGGCCCCAGCCGGGTCGGGCACAAAGGCTTTGAGATTATCTGGCATGGCCACCGCCGACAGGGCGATCGCCCCAGCCGTGGGATTCGGCTCCACGAAGCTGCCGGCCTGATTTTCGACCGCCGCGATTGATAAGTCTACTCTTTGCGCATAGCTGTACTCCACGTAGCCGATCGCCCCCTCTGCCTGCTGAATCTGGGCGCTGACCCCAGCATTGGCTTTAATGCCGACACCAGCTGGCCATTGGACATTGAGCCCGGCGCCGACCTGCGATCGCCACTCAGAGCTGACCTCGTTCAGGTGAGCGGTCAGGGCCGCAGTCGTGCCGCTGCCATCGGAACGATGCACGAGAGTAATCGGCAAATCAGGCAGGGTCACATCAGGATTGGCCTCAGCAATCAGCGGGTCACGCCATTGCGTAATCTGACCCAGGAAAATGCCGGTCAGGGCTGCCCGGCTCAGCTTGAGTCCGGTCCCGACTCCGGGCAGGTTAT
>JBCCNE010000069.1:0-13667 GCA_039026015.1 Cyanobacteria bacterium P01_C01_bin.70
CCCCAACATTGACACGCTGATGACACTGAGGAGGCTGATTTGAGAGACGACGTGCCAGCGCCACTGCACCGGTACTGCGATCGCCTGAAAGAGAAAAAAGAAACTCCAGCCGCCAAAGTCTAAATTGGTTTCGCCAGCGAGGATGTGATGCACTTGCGGAATGATCATCACTGCGCCCGTAGTGCCCCAAAACGCCCAGCGAATCTGGCTCAACGATAGCGACTTGGACGACAAAAAGATTAGGCCTAGGGCAACGCCTAAAAGCCGCGACACTTCCATGCACACCACTGCGATGACATCGGCACGAGTCACCATAAACTCTGCCTGACCCGTGCGGCTGAGGGCAGGCATGATCAGTCCGACAGTGAGCACTGCCAAAACCAAGAGAAAAAGACCTCCTAGCCAAAAACCTAGTCGCAAGCGTTCCTGAATGAATTGCTGTCGCCAGGCACAATACGCCGCTGACGGCTGGGGTTCCGCCACCACCAAACTGAGACGCTGCTGCCACCGCTGAAGCACTTTAAACACAAGTTATCGGCTCATGATTGATCAACTGAAACTGACATGCTGCGCCATCCAAAATTAGTCTATTAGTCTATCTGTCGGCCAGATGATTCAAGTCCTGCTGCTAGAGTCACCCAGTTGGGGGATGGGATTTTTTCAGAGGGACACCTTACCGGAGGTAGATACAGTCAGCCAAGCGATCTGTGTAGGGATTGCGATCGCTGCCATTCCAACTGTCGCAGCGACTTTTTGATCTTTTCTGTCTCAAAAATCACCCAGACGGAAAGTTCTTGTCCATTACTTGTGCAAGCTCAAACTCACAAGCTTGCGGAAAGGGTTCGTTTGCACAGTTCTAGAAATAGGTACTTGCTACTACTTTCCATATATTTTGAAATAAATAGGTATCAGGTTTCATTGCTCAATCTAAACGACAGGATTCAGCGATCGCGCTGCTTAACAGTGGCGAGCTTCTGGGTTTTCTTCAAGAATTCGAGCTAGGGCATTACAAGCATTAACGCTATCTGCAGCCAATATAACGCTCCCATCATCTGCACAAATTCCAGCGACACCCTGCCCCGATATTTCCCCATATACTGAAGAACCTACTGCTCGTCTAATATCTCTAGCCCCTGCTTCTTCTAAAGCAAATTCAAGTGCGTAAATGCATTGCCCAATATTTCGAGCATCTGTATAAATCCAGTAATCTCCCCACGCTAATGCAAGCGCAGCGCCAGAGCCACTACTAACAGTTAAAAGAGCTGAAAGAATTGAAACAGCTACTGTTCTAATATTCATTACTAACCATTCCATCTAAAGTTTACTTGCGCAATTCTTGAAGGAAGTAGATTTTAGATATTGTCCATATCTTCTCTTTGAAACCGTACATGTAATTTTCCCTTTTTGAGAAAATATCATTCGATTTTCACGCCCTAAAAACTTTCATAACTTAGTCTATTTACCGGTCGGATGATTCAAATCCTGCTGCTAGAGTCCCCCAGTTGGGTGATGATATTTCCCCAGAAGTAGGCCGCGCCGGAGGTAGAGCAGAGAGGCTGCCTCAATGTATAAGGGGAGCACCAGAGAAGAATTGATCGCTGTAGATTGGCGTCGAGAAACGTTGGCGCAGCCTTGCCAGCGGTCATAAACCGACATTTCTAATATCCCTAGCTGCTATCTCTATTAATCCATCGAAGATATCTGGCGATGAATCTGACAACAAACGTATCAACAGTAAATATCCGTCCCTACAAATCGACTGACTGGCCAAGGCTGTGTGAAATCCATGATGCCTCTCGTCTCGATGAACTGCGCTTGACTGTCGGCATAGAGGCATTTCTCACCCTTGAGCAAACGGCTGAGAACGAGGGACTCTTTGACGACAAACTGATGGTCGCAGAAGTGGATGGCGTTGTCCAAGGCTTTGTTGCCTACAGTGACGCAGAACTCACTTGGCTTTATGTCAATCCGCAGGTTTACAAACAAGGGGTCGGGCGAGCGTTAGTGCGCCATGCGATCGCAGACTCAACATCAGCGATCGAACTGGAAGTCCTTGAAGGCAATACACCCGCGCTCAAGCTTTACCTCTCTGAAGATTTCAAGATCATCAAACGCAGTGAGGGCAAGCTGGTCGGCAACGAGGAGTTTGCGGCAAGCGGTCTGGTTCTAAGACATGAACCGTCAGCTCAGGGCTCCGCTCTGTAAGGGGTGGGCAGTGTCAAACCCCAACGATAGTTAATCCATGAAGATCAAGAACACGGATGGCACTGAGACCGTCTACTCAGCCCTTGGCAATGCGGCCAACGAAGCGATCGTGCTGCTCCACGGCATTGGCGCCGACCATAGGATGTGGCAGCCTCAGATTGAGGCATTTGCCAGCAGCGGCTTTTACGTGTTGGCACCAGACCTGCTCGGCCACGGACAATCCTCAAAAGTGAAGCATCTGGAACTGCAAGACTGGGAGCATCAGATTCTCGATTTACTCCGAGAGCACCAGCGAGAGACCTGCATTTTGATGGGCGTGAGTATGGGCGGCGTCATCGCCCAGTCGTTTGCGGTTCATCACCCTGACCGGGTGAGTCGGCTCATTGTCGCGGATACCTTTGCTGAGTTGAAAACGCCGCTAGAGCGAGCTTTGGGATTCTCGCAGGTGATTGGCTTTGGGATCTTTAAGCACCTGGGAGCAGCGGCAATGGCAAAGGGTTTGGCCGCAACCTACCAGGCTCCGTTTGCGAAACTGGCCAAAGACTACTTTTCTCAGGTCGCTTTAGACGCCGATTTTGATCAGCTGATCCTGGCTCGTCGGGCGATCAATCGGGTTGATCTCGTTGGGCAGTTGCGGCATCTCAGGATCCCTACATTAGTAATGGTCGGTGATCAGTTTGGCCCATTCTTTATCGAGATTAATCGCAAGATCTCTAATGCTGTAACAGGAGCCAAATTTGCGATTCTAAACGAGGCGATGGACCCTTCTAATCTGGTCAAGCCAGCCAGCTTTAATCAAGAAGTGTTGGCTTTCTTGCAGGCAGAGCTGACATCAAAATGATGCTTGGCGTAAAGCTCTCAATTTGCCAATCTAGGAGGTAATGACTTGTGTATCATCCCAGACCTTACGGCAGCTTTTATGACATGGGTTTCAAATATGGGAGCTTGCTGCGTCAAAAAGAGATTGCGCCCCTGGCAATGACTCAACGGCAGGCTGAGTTTGGCGAAAAATGTTATCAATTCGTCAACGGTACGCAAATTCAACCCGGCATTACGTTTCACCTGATTATTCGCAAAGTATTGGAGACTTGCAGGACAGTTGCCGACGCGATCGCGCTCATCCAAGCTGCTAAAGTTGCTTCGGCCAACAATTTTCTGATTGCTGACGCGGCTGGCAATATGGCTGTAGTCGAGTCGGCACCGCAAGGCGCTGAAGTGAGATACCCTGCCGCGAACGAGAACTTTTTGTGCATTACCAATCAGTTTCAACACCCGAAAATGCAGGCTTTTGACCAGGGCGGTATTGGCTGGTGCCGATCAGCAGAGCGCTATCAGTATTTGCGCGATCGCCTCAGCCAATCTCCCCAAATCAATGTTGATAGCGCGAAAGAAATTCTATCCACTGCTCCAGTTTGTCTGGATCTGAGGCGTGAGCAATTCGGGACGCTGTGGTCGGTGGTGGCAAATCTCAAAACGCTCGCGATAACTAGAGCCGAAGGCAAGCCGAAGACGACCAACTATCACCCTGACCCTCGCCTGCCCTGGTGGCTCCAGAAAAGACCCTCTCCCGCCTTGGCTCATCATTAGTCAGTCTGATGTCGCATAGACTTAATACTATGCAGATTCTAGTCGTCGAAGATGATGTTCAGTTGTCAGCATCGCTGGCAGAAGCTCTGACCGCCCAACGCTACAGGGTGGATTTAGTCAGAGATGGTGAGTCAGCCTGGGAACGACTAAGCGCATTTGAATATGACCTAATCCTGCTGGATGTAACGGTGCCCAAATTAGACGGCATCAAACTCTGTCAACGATTACGAGATTACGGCTATGTATTGCCCGTGCTGATGTTGACCGCGCGGGATACCAGCTCTGACAAGGTGAAGGGGCTGGACTCCGGGGCGGATGCCTACATGATTAAGCCGTTTAACTTGCAAGAGCTGCTGGCTCAAATCCGGGCACTGCTGCGGCGCGGACAAGCGGGTTCTACACCGACGCTGACCTGGGGGCTCCTGCAGCTCAATCCCGAAACCTATGAAGTGAACTACGGGCGATCGCCGATTCACCTAACCCCGAAGGAATTTGCCCTCTTAGAAGCGCTGTTACGCTCTGGTCGCCGTGTTCTCAGCCGCGCTGCGCTGGTTGAACGGGTCTGGACGTTGTCAGAAGCGCCGGAAATGGACACCATCAAAAGCTACATCAAAAACCTACGAGCGAAACTCAAAGCAGCTGGAGCCGCCAAGGATTTAATTGAGACGGTCCACGGCGTGGGTTATCGATTAAAGGCGTTGGAATAAATTCAGCTTGTTGCTCCACCGTGCTGCTAGGAAGCCATGCGGCAGGATGTTAGGAAATAGCAACAATCTCCACGTTTTCTCTACTCATTCACCCTCAGTTTTTCTACGTCATCTCGATACTTTAGATGCCAACGTTGAAGTGAAATCGAGCTTTTAACAACTGCATAGAGCCTGAAAACAAAAAGTATTCAATGATGCAGTTTTAGCACGAATTCAAGTTCCTGAAAAGTGAAGTTTGTGCGATCGCTGGTGACGTCTTAGTCGACGAGCTAAGGCGTGACAGGGGCGATCGCACTTGACGACCCTGACGCGAAGAGGAAACTCCCATGACCGAGCAAGATCCATTGCGGTTAGCGACCGCAGGCGGCACGACTGAAGTGATGGAATCGCCGCCCCTAGCGGAGGAAAATAAAGGCATCGATATGATTTATGGCTTGCACGCCAAGCCACCTTTGCGAGAAACGATTGCAGCCGCTTTGCAGCACGTTTTAGCGGCCTTTGTCAACATTATTGCCCCAGCAATTGTAGTCGGCAACGCGATCGGGTTAGACCCGACTAACACCAGTTTCTTGATCAGCATGTCGCTGTTCATTTCCGGTATTGCGACGTTTATTCAGGTGCATAAGGTCGGGCCGGTGGGGTCAGGTTTGCTGAGTATTCAGGGCACCAGTTTTGCCTTTGTGGGCACGTTGGTCACGGTCGGCACGGCAGCCGTTGCCGAAGGGCGATCGCCGACCCAAACATTGGCCTACATTCTGACCATTTGTATGCTGGGGGCCTTTGTCGAAATCATCCTCAGCTTCTTTGTGGAACCCCTCAAAAAAGTTATGACGCCCCTGGTCAGTGGCATCGTCGTTGTCATGATTGGTTTGAGTTTGATTCGAGTTGCTATTACCGCCATGGGAGGCGGGGCCGGGGCGATCGCTGATGGCACGTTTGCCACCCCTCAAAACCTGATCGTTTCGCTGATTGTGCTGACTGTCATCGTGGTGCTGAACTGTGTGCGCAGCAACTTCTTGCGCATGTCGGCGATTTTGATTGGTCTCGTTGTGGGGTATCTCATTGCCTGGCCGCTAGGAATGCTCAACTTCAGCAATTTGAGTCAGCTCCCTTACGTCACGGTGCCCATTCCCTTTCGCTATGGCTTTGGGTTTGGCTTCGCTGGTTTCATTCCCTTGGCGTTTCTCTACATCATCACAACAATCGAGTCGATTGGTGACTTGACCGCGACCTCTATGCTGGTAGGTGAACCGATTGAGGGCAAAACCTATATCAACCGAGTTCGGGGGGGCATTTTAGGCGATGGCGTGAATTCCCTGATTGCCGCCTGCTTCAACACGTTCCCAAACACGACCTTTAGTCAAAACAACGGTGTGATCCAGCTAACGGGTGTCGGCAGCCGCTACATCGGCTACTTTATTGCCGGATTTCTCTTTATCTTGGGCTTGTTTCCAATTGTGGGGGGCCTATTTCAGGCCATGCCGCAGCCCGTGCTAGGCGGTGCGACGTTACTCATGTTCAGCTCTGTGGTGACCGCAGGCATCAAGATTTTACACGGTGTGAATCTAAGTCGGCGCAACACGTTGATTTTGATTGTGTCCCTCGGCCTGGGGATGGGCGTTGCTTTTGTTCCCGAGGTTTTAGAAAACACGCCTTATCTAATTCGCAGTGTCTTCTCGTCTGGCATTGCCACCGGAGGGATGACCGCTTTGGTGCTCAACATGGTCATTCCAGGGTCACGGGAATAGCGATGACGGTCACATCAAGTAGACGATAAGTATTCTTTTCGTTCTTCTGTCTTCTTTTTTCTGTTTCTAGCACCCTTTCAACGTTCCGACAGCACAAATCATTCGAGGGGAAGGGTAACCATGACCGTGGTGCCTTGCCCCTCTTTACTGTGAATGTGCCAGGTGCCAAGATGCTGCTTAACGCAAACGTCAACGATCGCGAGCCCTAATCCGGTGCCCCCCACATCGCCGACATTACTGCCCCGCTTAAACGCCTGCTGAATGTAAGGCTGATCGGCTGCGGGAATGCCCATGCCGCGATCGCTCACTTGCAGTGTCGCTTGGTGGCCGTCACTGTCAAGACAGACCTGAATGGTGCTGGTCACCAGAGAGTATTTGGCCGCATTGGAGAGCAGGTTGGAGAGCAGCGATCGCATCAGCTTCTTATCCCAAAACGCTTTAACCGAGGGCTGACGGCAACTCAACTGGATTGGCTGGCTAGCGCTAATCTGAATCGCTTCAATCACCTGCCGACAGAACGCAACCGCCTCTAACAATTCTGGACTGAACTCTAATCCACCCACCTCTGCCCGGGTCAGGGTCAGCAAGTCAGAGATCTGTTGAGTCATCTGCTGGGCGGTGAGGTGAATGCGCTGTAAGTTCGTTTGTTTTTGCGTTTCCGAAAGCTGATCGAAATTTGCCTGTAGGGATTCCGCTGAGAGTAAAATCGTGCTCAGCGGGGTCCGTAGCTCGTGGGAAGCCATGGAGAAAACGCGCAGTTTCAGGTCATTCAGCGTTTTGGTGCGGTCTAGTTCGTTCTGCAGGTTGCGGAGGAACAGCATTAAGCTGCCGGTCAACAACAGCCCTGTGAGCAACGTCGCCCAAGTTGCATAGGGGAAGCTGAAAGCATACGTATCAGCCGGCGAAAACGTGACCAGCCATTGGCGCTGACCAATATCCAGCGTTCGCGTGCAATGGCTAGGCTGAGCACAGAAAGGGCGACGACGATTGGTGTTGGCTAAGCGATCGCTCGGTACAGAGCGCACCATGCCATCTTCCGCAGAATAGCGACCTAGAAACTGCTCCTCTGGCTCAGCATTTTGATCGTGCAAATCAAAATTAATTTCCACCCTCAAATTCTGAAGCGCTTCCTCTACTACGTCGGCCACGCGAAACACCCCCAGCAATATCCCCGTGAACTCTGATCGACGGGCGGCGGCTGAGGTGGGAACTGTCGGCGTTTGATACAGCGGCAGCACCACCAAGAAACCATACTGGTCGCGCTGTTCTTGCACAAGGCGAATGCGTCCTGTGGCCTGAATGTTGCCGCTATGCCAAGCGGGCTCAATCGCCGCCGCTCGAGCTGGACTCGAGTTGAGATCAAACCCAAAGGCCGCTTCATTCCCTGCCAAGGGGGCCACATAGGTAACTGGCAGATAGTAAGCGCGTTCACCCGCTCGCGCTAAGCGATCGCCGGTTCCCAGTTCGGTGATTTGAAAGCTGTCGTCAACTTCCACTTGAATTGCCTGCTCGTAGGCCAAGCGATCATTCTGCTCGATCAGCGGAGCCCATTCCAGCGCTTGAATGCCAGGATAGGCCGCGAGCGATCGCGCTACAAACAACTCAAATTCTGATCGCGCCACCGCTCCCTGATTCACAGCGTAGTGATCGCTGAGAAACGTTAATACGCTGGTATATCGGTTGAGACTCCGCTGTAGGGCGATCGCCAGGTTCTCAATCTGCTGTTGAAACCGATTTTGCTGCTGCGTCACTTCCCAACGGTGAACAAACAGCGTCGCAGTTGCCGCTAAGCTGATGCCTAAACCAGCGGTAACGCTTAGTATCCAGCCTCGCCGTCGGGAGGATTCTGGCATAATACGACTCCCTCGTTAGACCCTTAAAAATCAACACTCGCTTTGACATCATTCAAACATGGCAAATGTAGCCGGATTGATGCCACCATCATGACCTAGATATGCTCTACTATCTCGACGTTATCAACGTCGGCGCTGCGTTCCCTATGACCTGCGATGTAAGCTCGACAGCCACCGTAGCTCTTACATCTCCCGTTGTCCCTCACACAAAACGGGTTCTCCCAGCGCTCCTAGCACTTCCTCGTCGCTGCTCAGCTTTACATATGGGCTTGCTACTGCCACACAGTTGTAGCGGTGCGTTCTCAAAACCCATATCGGGCTAGCGGCTTAAAGTAGAGACAGTCACGGACATCTTGGCAGGTGGCTGAGGAGTCGGTCGAAGGGTGCCATGAGGCTTGAGAAAGTAATTATTCCTGACGCCAAGTTGGGCTATCTACTCAATTGGCGGGAAAAAGACGACAAATCTGGTTTGGTCAAGCGATTAGGCTTCACTGCTGAAGAACCTGAACGGCTCAGGCAGGCAATTTTGATGCTGGTTGCCAACAATGATGCCGTATCAGATGGAGCCAACAAATTTGGCAACTTTTACAGAGTTACTGGAGATTTGCTCGGCCCCTCTGGAGCGAAATCGCTCACCACAGTTTGGATGCAGAGGTACGGCGAGGGCGTTTACCGCTTTGTTACCCTTAGACCAGAGTGAGAGGGAATGGGCATGGAATTGGCAATGTTCGATCGCGTCAAAGTAAAAAAAGACCTTGCTGACAAGAAACTCCTCGCAGGTGATGAGGGTGTCATTATGGAGATAGCGACAGCCAAAGACGGCACCGTCGGATACATTATCGAGCTGTCTGAAGGGCAGCAAAACGGGGTTTGGATCGAAACCCTAACCGCTGAGCAGATTGAGCTAGTTGAAAAATATGCGCCTGCTGGAGTAGCGTAAATAGCACTGTGCACTCTACTTCTTGCATAATCAATGGCCCATCAGTCCAGAAATGATGATGACATAAGCCATGGAGACCATCAGGGCGTGAATAAAAATTGCCAACCAAGTGTTCTTGATGCGCTGAATTACAAACGGCAGGATCAAATAAAACGGCATATCCGCAAAGAAGCTGGACAAGGTATACAAATGAAACGGGGCATTCCACAGTGCGCCGTTAACCAGCCATGCCCATTTACCATAGGTCGCTTCATGCCTGGGCAACAGGTAACCGCGCCACACCAACTCCTCCCCTAACACTCCGAAAACCACCCAAACGGCCCAGAACGGCAGCAGCCACCAGTTTTGGCTTATTAGCGGCACATCCATAAAGGTTGGCGTAGTGCTGGTAAGCGTCTGATACGGATCGCGAAAAATTTCAGGTGCTAGGTCGGCAGGGGCAAACATCGGCAGGTTATTCAGCAAAGGGATAGTCCAGGCCATGGCCTCATTACAGACAAGAATCAACACAAAGTACAGCGGGATCAACCACCCGTGTTTACGAGGGAGCTTGCGGAGACGAAATCGCCTGACAAAGGTAGGCCAATCCGGTTTTTCTTGATGCCAGTAGAACGTCAGAACGGCGATCGCGTTAGCCACGGTTGGGATGAGCACACAGGCAGACCAGGCGAAGATTAGAGGGATGCCATATGCCACCAGAGCCGGGACAAGAAGATGAACCGCAGCATAGATCACCACTCCCGGCACGCCAAAAATTAATAGGGAAAGCCAAATGGAAATGGGTTTTGCCGATTGAGCCTGGTTTCGCATGGGTTAGCTCACGTAGATTTTTCATCGCAGCAGACTGTTTATAGGGTGATCACGACATTGCCCTTTTTGTGCCACCGATGCACTTCCACAATTTGCTCTAATGGATACTTGTCGATCAATGACTGGATTGAGCTGGTCTGCTTCAATAATCGCCTTGAGCAAGCGCAGATTTTCAACCCGATCACTGCCGTTCGAGTCAGCATGAACGTCAAGGAAAATGCCTGCCTGTTTACGTGCTCTTGTCGCTTGTCGCGATAACAGTTTGCCTACGGCTGGGAATTGGTTGGGGCACGTCTTTGAGTGCTAAGACTTCTGGTGGCCCGTACTGTTCGTAGATGACGGCTTTCATACAGTGATTTCCAAAGCGATCAATGATTGTTCAGTACCTGCGCCGAAAGCTTGATCAGCTCTGTTGCCTTAGGCGACTGGAATTGAGCGTTAGTGAACGCAAAAATCGTTTCGCTCACGTAGAGATCACCCGTCTTTGGTGCCTGCTCGTTACGATCGCGCACACGCTGCGATCGCACCTCCAACGGCGCATCCACAAACACAAATTGATACTGGCACCCTGAGCGCTCACACAGATGCTGAAATTTCTCCCTGGAGGGTTCAGTCGCCATGCCCACATCCAGCACCACCGGAATACCAGACGCGATCGCCTGTTCGGTGAGCGTCCAGATCAGGTGTTCACACCGTTCGATGCGGGGCGCTACCCAGCTCATTTCTGGTGGGTTGGTCATATCCGGCAAGTACAGCGCTTGAAACCATTTATCACTGGCCAGATACAACGCCCCATCCCGCTGAGCAATTTGCTTGGCGATGAAGGACTTGCCAGCGCCAATTGGGCCAAAAAGCAGCGTCACTTGAGATTTTGAAGGTGATTGCATATTTTGTTTGCCTTAAAACCGCCGCTTCACTTGAGAGCAGTGGCTGGAGAGCCGCCTTTGACGAGATAGTTGTTGATAATCTGCACCGCCTTTTGGACACCATTTTCATGGTTGATGATGTTGCCGATCGCGCTGGCCTTGGCCTGCAGTTGCTCATCTTGGGTTGCCTGCTGAATGGCAGCAGTCAGTCGTTCGGTCGATAGCTGTTTTTTAGGAATCGAGTCGGGACTGACGCCGAGCCGAACGGCGCGATCGCCCCAAAACGGCTGATCGACAGAAAACGGCACCACAATATTGGGCACCCCTGAGCGCAGCGCTGCCGCCGTTGTGCCAGCGCCCCCGTGGTGAACAATTGCCTTCATTCTGGGAAACAGCCAAGCATGAGGGATTCCATCCAGCTTGAAGACCGAGTCCGGCAGATCCGTTTGCGTAATGCCGCCCCACCCGGTTAGCAGTACGCCCCGCTGTCCGCTCTGCTGCAGCGCTGACAGAGAAATCTGCGTCATCGCCTCAGAATCGCGGCTCGACATCGAGCCAAACCCGATGTAGACAGGCGGCTCCCCGTCCGACAAAAAGTCAAGCAAATCCGCCGGGGGCGTGAAATCATCGGGAGCCTCTAAAAACCAGTAGCCCGTCACGTGGCAGGTATCGTTCCAGTCAGTAGGCTTCGGCACTACCGTTGGACTGTAGCCATACAGTTTGGGCAGTGCCTGCCAGTGCTGATTCAAAAAAGGACAGCTCCTGTGGGGTGGCAGACCCAGTTGTTTTTCTCGCCAAGGGTTGACCGACGGTTTGAAGAGTTGCCACCAAAACCGAGCGATAAATTGATACGTGATCCAATTGAGGGGGCCGCCCAGATTGGCCGTTGCCGCTAGAAAATGGGGAAACTCAGTGGTCACTGAAACGGGTTGCAAAAGCCCAAAAAAGGACGGCAGTTTCAGGACCTGGGCAATGTCGTCGCCCCAAAAAGCGACACCACTACTAATGATGGCGTCAGCATTCTGACAAGACTGCCAGGATTGCTCCAAACACTCTGCCATAACCGGTTCCACCATCTGGGTTAAGCCTTGAATCACCTTGATGGGATTCCGCCCAGACTCAACCGTGGCTTGTCCAGCTTCGCCCCGGAGCATATCTTGGGGATTGCCGCCAATGGGAAAGAACTCCAGACCATAGCGGGTAATCAGTTCCTTGAAAGTTTCGTGGGTGGTCAGCTGCACCCGGTGGCCTGCTTGCTGTAGCCCGACCCCTAGGGCCAGGTAAGGCTGCACGTCGCCCCGTGAGCCAATGGTGAGAATGTTGATTTTCATCGTCGTTGCCTATCCTGCTTTTTGGGTCTGTTTTCATGTTGTCTGGAACATCTCATCGCTCAGCCTGCCGCATGGGACTGTCTTCACGATAAGCGGTAACCACGTCGCTCACGGCTACTGCGATCACCTCTGGAGCATCCAGAGGGATATAGTGCGATGCTCCTTCAATGACGCGCCAGTCCGTATTCGTTGATAACTCTGTGAGTTCGGCCTGTAAGCGAGGCCAGATATCTGACCACACGGCTTGTAATCTCACTGTGGTGGCCGCATTCAAATGCGTAGTATCGCTTCTAATGCCTTTACCCTTCAAAACGATGGATTAGTGCTGTCACGAAGATTCTTGGGCGTTAAGGCGAATTTGATTGCCAATCATATCGGTGTGATAAATCATCAGTCGATTCTCACTCATGACCATCACTCGCCAGCCAAAAATCATCGCTTGTGGGCACGCTTCCCCCGGTTTTTCAAGCTCTAAACAACCATTACTCCAGTCGCGAGGCTCGGCTCTCACAATCTCCAACTGCTCTTTCACAATTCCCGAGTCGGCTGCTGCCGCCGTGAGGACGCTAGCGCTCAAAGATGGCGGCAGGTTATTTTCTAAGTAAGACTGGCGAACGTCCTCTCCCGTGGCATCTGTCCGATAAAACCAGCTCTGGTTGTGATAGACAACTTCTACTTGCCAGCCGTCTACTAGCGCTTGCAGGCAGCTTTCGTAGGGTGACCCAATACCTAGGCAACCGTCTGTCCAAGTTTCTTCGTTGACTCGCAGCCAGCTAAGGTCAGCTCGGGGTAGGCCAAGGTCTTGGGCAGCAGTGGTTAAGACGCTATTGCTGACGGATTCTGGCGGCAGGGGGACGCCCGTAGGAGTTCTGGAGTTGGCATTTCCGGGGTCTGCTGGCAGCACACATCCGGTCACTAAACCAAGAGCTAAAGCTGCACCTGACAGCTGGGCAAGTCTTTTGCAGTCAGCTCGCAAGCGTAATCGTTGAGTCATTGCTCATGAATAGATTAGTAACAATGGGCTGATAGTTGATGTTTGGAGTCAAGAAAAATATCAGCCACGTCATTGCAATCGCCCGTCCTTTTGCTGTAGCGCCAGGATATTTAAGCAGTTCAGAATGACATATTTTGGCTCAGCCCTAAACGGGTCATGGCAGCGCTTTTTAATCTAAAAGAAGAGTTTTCATGACAGTCTCAGCCCTGGTTAAAGCGTGTCATTGAATATTGGTGTGCGGCACCTGCTGTCAGGTCGCGATCACCTCACCCAGGTGGGTGAACCCGAGTGATGTTACTTCAGAAATTTTAGATAGAGCCTTCCTTACGATTTCTGAAAAAGCAATTTTCTAAAAAGAGAGAGATTGTGGTTGACGTCAGGAAAATCAACAAGATAGAAGCGTTGCGAATGTTGGACTTCGCTCCTTGACAGAACCTGCAGGAGAATATTTACCTTTAGGATTTGTCTAATCCAGGTAATGTTGAAGGTAACTCCAAGTGAGCAGCTTGGTCTCTGCCACGAGGTCTTGGCGCAATGCTTGATCGCTACTTAAGGAAAGCCATAACAGTTCAGTCGTAGTTTTGGTGATAATCATGGCTATTCGCTCGCATTTAGTCATCGACAAA
>JBCCNE010000070.1:0-13471 GCA_039026015.1 Cyanobacteria bacterium P01_C01_bin.70
CTGCGCTCGAAATTGGCTGAGTTGATTGATACGATCTTCCACATTCATGGCAATAGGCTGAGCTTCTTTTGATTCGCTCTTTATCGCCTATTGCCGCTTCCTAGTGCATTCCTCTCTTCAAATTTCTACAAAGTCCAAGTAGCTTATGGACGGAGTTCTTATTGCGGCTATCAAGTTCTTCGAGGCGAGTGGACTGAACGTTGAAGCTAGCGGGCTCGATGGCGGATGCAACGGGTGCAATGGCGGCGGAAGCAACGAGAGCAGTTAAGGCGGAAAGAAGTGTGCGTTTCATGGTTAAAGCTCCTTGGGGGAATCAGTGCTTGACTTCATTGATTACAAGAATGCCGGGGCTACCTGAACGCTATCTGACGGGTAACTGAAAGTTGCTTAAGGGGTTTCTGAAATTGGCTGAGGAATTGTGGTGATGGGGGTCACAAAGCCAAAACACTATCCTGACGTCGCTATCAGGGGGACACTGGTGATGACCAGATATGAACCTCTGAGCCGTTTTTGTGAGACTCGTTCTGACAACCAGTGTCTTTACTTGCGTGCGGTCTTGGATATAAGAAACCCCCATGAATCTAAATTTCCATGAGGGTTTCGGTTTAAATATAGGGGGCAAGTAATACAGTAAGCCTGCTTACTTAGATATAGAGTTCACTATGTCTATCTGTATAAGAATTCAGACTTTAGCATCGGCATTCATGATTGTTTTTTGTGATCCTCATTATGACTGACAATGTTTTGGATCACGTACGACTTGCAGAATATCAGAAACCCCCATGAATCCAATTTCCATGGGGGTTTCGGCTTAAATATAGGAGACAAGTCATGCAGTAAGTCTGCTTTCTTGGATATAGGGTTTGTTATAGAGAGTTATGCAATAAGTTGCGTTGTCTATGAGCCCACTATAGGCCGATGTGGGGGCAGTCCCCATTCATTGGTAGGTGAACTCTACGGTCTGCTTACATAATCATCAAGTTTCCTTAGGGTGTATCTGTGAACACAGTGCAGTTGGAGAAAAAGGATGTTGTGATGGCGAAGCCTCTCCAGCGGAGAATCGCAACGCCGCAGGCCCCTACGCTAATGTCAGCTTTAATGCCGCATCCATGGACGCAACGCCCCAAAGTACGCAGATAATACAATCGCTGCGCCCTGGCGACCTCGTTGGCTACCGTCAGCGGCCTGAGTGTCAGTATGAGGTGTTGATGGTGGATGAGCAGCGTTTGCTAGTGGTGCGATGGCCGGAGGCGGTGCTGCGGTTTATTGCGTTGCGGGATGTGGTAGTGCCGTTTTAGGGGTGGGGAGTTGTGAGCTGAGGAGCTAGATAAAATCAGTAATATAAAGCCATGATGTTATCTGTGGATAGACAGTAAGCATGAACTCTAAAACCGTGCCACGGGTTTCACAAATAACAAATGTTCCAACTCAAGAGCTGCAGCTGATTTACAGTGAGTGTGCTGCGAATTATCGCTACTATTTAGATTGGCGATTTAAGCTCCTGACTCGTCATGCAGTTGCCGTTGGTGCTGCTTTACTTGCCATAAAGTACGTTATCGACAATTCAGAAATAGATTACACCTTTGCAGCTATTCCATTGCTCTTGCTTGGTTTTTTATCCTTGGCTTTTTTACAAATAGATAGAAGGCACGAAGATCTTTCTATGTCAGCAGCTAAAATTGCTGCTGACATAGAAAGATCTCTACAAAGTAAACATCAGTTGCTGAATGTCATAAGCCAGAATCCAGGTTTCTTCTACTATCAAGTAAATAACAGACCGAAGATTTTCAATCATTCAATGATGTTTAGATTGATTTATCTTGTGTCTGCAGTAGTTAGTTTTTTGAGTAGTGGTCTGTTTTGGTGGCTATATTCATAGGAGCCACACCGCACATCACTACACCGTAGACAGTCGTTGCTCGCTACGTTGCTTCGTGGAGAAGTTTTGCCTACGCAAGCCACCGGCAGGGGGCTGTAATACGCCCTGTGACAGTTGATCTTATTTTTGGCCTAAAGGCGGACTGTATGGTAGTGTGCCAGTTCCCTAAAGGCCGGATGCTGCTGTTTGTCCTCAGAGTCTGGTTAAAGTCTTCTTATGATGCTGAAGTTATTTACTGGCAGGGATTTGGGTTTGTCTATCGGTGGTTGATCAGCTGTGGCCCCTGCAACCAGTCGGGCTATGAAGAGGCTAGGTACAGTGACTGATAAGATTTAGAATTACGGGGCTTATCGATCAGATCTGACGCCGAATTCCAAGTTAGCTTTAATAGAAAAAGAATAGAGATGAAGTAACAGAATGAGTGGCGAATCTGGATTCTCAATCAGCAAGCCTACTTCAGTTTTGAGGAAATCTATTAAGGTCAACTTCAAAGATTTCTCGAAGGCGCTGGGTAAAGGCTTAGTAGATCTCGGCTTTGGTAAGTGGGATAGCTTGGCGGGAGATGGAGTTGAAGCTCTGACTGCTCTGGGTTTAGCCGCAAATGCAGAGGAAATTGCTTGGTTGCTGGTTTACCGATCTCTGCTTCTGGCAATGAAGATTTTGATCGATGAGAAAACTGATTTGGAGTCGGAGAAATTTGATAGTAAAACCTTGCAGATCCAAATTAATCAGGCTTTAGAAACTAGCAGCTTAACCATCAATAAGAAGTTTTTTGAGCATCCAGATAAAGGCTCTGTTGTTGAGAGGGCCAAGCCTGTCTTTGGGGAATGGCTTAAGCATTGTGGACTGAGACAAGCCGATGCTCAAGCCATTAGCGATCGCCTGCCTATCTACTTTGCAGCGGCTCTGCATGAGGAGTGGGGCAGTCATGCTAAAGACTATGGGTTACTTAAGGAAAAACTAGATACGCCCTTTAGTCAGGCAAATAGGCGTGTTCAGGCATGGTTGAGGTATGCTGCCTTGCTGCAGAAGCAGGTGGAAGAGCCGATGTTTTTGGAGCCCTTTAGTCTAAAGCGGGTATATGTGCCGCTGCGGGCTTACTACAACCGTAAAGTTGGGGTGTACATTGAGGAGCCAGGTGGAAGGTTTGCTCCTGATAAACGCTCTGAGCAAGTGGTGGTTGAGTTAGAGCAGGAACTGGAGTCTTGGCTCAGTAAGGCAGTAAAAACGGATGCGATTCGCTTGATTAGCGGTGGTCCTGGTAGCGGTAAGTCGTCTTTTGCCAAAATGTTTGCGGCAAAACTGGCTGCAAAAGGCACGCTTCCGGTTCTGTTCATTCCGCTGCATCACTTTGAGCCTTCGGACGATCTGATTGATGCGGTGGGCAATTTTGTGCAGATGGATGGCATTTTGCTTCATAACCCGCTGTCTGTCGAGCAGCGGGAATCTCGCTTGTTTATCATCTTTGATGGTTTGGATGAGTTAGCAATGCAGGGGAAGATTGCTGAGAAGACTGCGCAGGACTTTGTGCGAGAGGTTCAGCGTAAAGTAGATCGGTTTAACCAGCGAGAAACCTGTTTGCAAGTACTGATCAGCGGTCGAGAACTAGTGGTGCAAGCCAATGAAACTGACTTTCGCAAGGATGGGCAAATTTTGCGCCTCCTACCCTACTTTGTGCCTGAAGATGACTGGAAGTATTACGTGGATAAGAAAAAACTTCTGATGCAAGACCAGCGGCAACATTGGTGGCAAAACTATGGTGTAGTCAGTGGTAGTAGTTATGGAGGTTTGCCGACCGATCTAGACCAGGGAAACTTAATCGAAATTACGGCGCAACCTCTTCTAAATTACCTGGTTGCTCTCAGTCTCAGACGTGGGAAGCTACAGTTTTCAGAAGAAACTAACTTGAATGCAGTCTATGCCGACCTGATTAAAGCCATCTATGAGCGAGGGTGGGCAGCCTATCAGCATATTGCCATTCAGGGGATTGAGGAAAAAGATTTTGTTCGCATTTTAGAAGAGATTGCCCTTGCGGCATGGCATGGAAATGGGCGGACGACAACGGTGCGCGAGATTGAGCGCCATTGTGAAAGTAGCAATCTTAAAAATCTGTTGAACCGTTTTCAAGAGGGTTATCAACCAGACTCGAAAGCAAATATTACCCGTCTAATGACGGCCTTCTATTTTCGGCAGAGCGGGCATGACTATTCTGGTGACAAGACTTTTGAGTTTACCCACAAGAGTTTTGGGGAATACCTGACCGCCCGTCGAATTGTGCAGGAGGTGCAATATATTCACCGCAAATTGCAAGACCGCTATCAAGATTCCTATGAAAATTGGGATGAGCGTTCTGCGCTGCATCGTTGGGCATTGGTCTGTGGGACTTCCGCTATGGATGAGGATCTGTTTAGTTTTGTTTTAGGTGAAATATATCTGCACCATCAGCAAAAAAAAGCTGATGTCACCGCTTGGCAGCAAACCCTTTGTCATTTGATTAGCTTTGTGATTGAGTACGGAATGCCGATGGAACGGTTAAATCCTCGACCTAATTTTCATGTAGAAAGAGAGCAGGCACGTAATTCAGAGGAAGCTTTGTTAGCCTTATTAAATTCTTGTGCTCAAACAAATAAAAGCATTTCTACTATTGAATGTTTTTCTACTGTCTCTTTCGGTAATTGGCTTTTAACTCTTCAAAAGCAAAGAACTGGTGACGATAATGTACTTGCCTTAAGTTGTCTTAGTTATTTGAATCTCCAAGACAGCATTCTGAATATGAAAGATTTCTATCATGCAAACCTCTTCAAGACAAATCTTGTAAGGGCGGCCCTTACATGTGCAAATCTTATCAGAGCGAATCTTGCAGGGGCGAATCTTGTCAGGGCGAATCTTGAAGGGGCGAGTCTTGAAGATGTGAATCTGCAAGATGCGAATCTTGAAGGGGCGAATCTTGAAGGGGCGAATCTACAAGATTCGCATCTTGAAGGAGCGAATCTTGAAGGGGCGAATCTACAAGATTCGCATCTTGAACGAACGTATCTTGAAGGGGCGAATCTTGAAGATGCGAATCTTGAAGGGGCGAATCTTCTAGGGGCGAATCTTCTAGGGGCGAATCTTAGGGGAGCAATTTCTGAGGACGAATAATCTGATTTGAGTAGTTGCTCCGGGCGCGGCGATTCAAGACCTTCTAGAATTTGAGATCGCAACCCACCTCAACCCACATAACCACCCAAAACCGTAGCCCGTGGAGTACCACCGGCTACTACCTCACCACGTTTAACCACCCCAAAAAAGCCGTTGTGCCCGTGTACTCACACCGGCACGTCTAAGTTTCGCTCGTCCCTCGCAAGTGGCCGCCCTCCGCCCTCTACGCCACCGCCAGACAGGCTACCACAGCGCACCCATTCACCAGGGCCGCTACGCTCTCCGCATCCGCTCCACCCTGGCCAACGGGGCGTCTGCTGCTGTGGTTCCCCGTGGCTGCGTGGCGCTCGGTGCTCGGGCGGTGTCTGCCGCTGCAGGAGGCTACCAGGGCAAGTAATTCCCCGCTGTTAGACTGCCGTGGGTCTCCGGCCTGGGCAACCATCCCAACAGCTCCACAGCGCAACCACCCACCAGCAGCGCTGCATACTGCCCCCGGTCGGTGGCCACTGCCTGACATTGCCAACCCTCCGCTCGTAGCCACGGTGCTAGCCCGTAGGGCAGCAATGCAGGGACAGCCAGCACTACGCCGCAGGCGACGCCGTCGCGGTGTGGGCGTGCCCACGGGCAGGTGTTGAGTATGTCAGGTTTGGGCTTTAGCTCTAGTTGTTGCATTCATAGTGTTGTTGTAGCGGCAGAGTGACTTAAACAGTCTGTTGCCCCGCCGCTTATTGTTGTTGCGCCCCTGGTCGTGGCCGTTGATCAGGGTAGGTTTGCCGCTTTCCCATTGCGTCTGCTGCCGTTGTTTGGTTACTGCCTGCTAGCAAGGCTCTGGCCGTTTCTCCGGTCGGTTTCTTGGGTTAACTTGTGCTTAGTTTCTCGCCGCTCCGTCTTTGTGGGGTATCCGCCCCAGCTCGCCGGTTTCTGTTTAGGTCCGCCTGATGGCTACGTTTCTGTTTAGCGCCCCGAGTCTCACGCGATGTTCTAAGCCCCCTGCGTTAATACTATTGTACCATTTTTAGCGCTAAAAATGGTACAATAAAAGAGTTAAAAGAGAGTTTTTTGAGTCGTTAAAGTGCTTTTATATCAAAGCTTTTGATTGATTAAAGTAGCTTGATTAAAACTCTCTTTTGGTAAGTGTGTGTATAGGTGGAATGACCCGGCGGCAACCAGATCATTCCGTGCACATCTTGCCTACCAATCACAACAAAAGGAAACAAGATGTACGAACTAGATCTTATTGCCGATCAGGAAAATCGGGAACAGCAGGACATAGAGAAGGATGAGGCATGGGGGATGGATCAGGCGACCTTAGAGCAGATTCTAAGGCGTTGGGGCAGTCGGCAGGTGATGACGGCCTTAGCTGTTATTCATCAGGACGTCACGCAGGACCGCTCAAAGCTTGATTGGCGTATTCTCAGCCACGCCTATCTAACGGGCGGTTATGACGATCCTAACCCTTGCAGCTGCGACGAATTTTTTTAAGTGCCCGCACTTACGCGGGAGTGGTGCCCCGCATTTTCAGCAATCCGACACATAGAAGATAAATGACGAACTCACCACTAAAAAACGCATCGCAGCAAAGCGTATGGCAATGGGTCACGCTGAAGTTTGATCCAACTGAGCCCAAAACTAATAACCCAGAATGGCAGGCGCAGCACTCTGTGTTAGTTGTCTTTGAGAACGGCGGAGAACAGCGCATCTATTTCAATCCTGGGATATTTTCCAGGCTTAGAAAGGGGGATGTGATTTTATGCCACTACCGCACTGGAAAATGGAGAGTTGCCAAGGAGCAAGCGCCAGAGCTGATGCAGACGTTAGAGAGTCGCACCGTTGCGCCCCACGAGCGCAATGAGTTTATGCCACCGGCTAGCGACCCACGCCCCACAGCGCCGCCTAACTTAGCAGCGGTGCCAAGTCCGCCGCCAGCTGCGCCGCCTGCACCGGCTAAGCAGCCGACGAGTCGCGATGTGGTGGAAATCGTGGGTATCTTTCAGGAGCTGAAAGCGGCGTTGCCAGAGGCGCAGGAGACGACAATACGGGCGTTTTCGAGCACGTTGTTTATGCAGCGGCGGCAGGAGGAACCGGAGTTTTAGAAAGGTCTGAGCCGCCCTAGATGGGCGGCTCAAGTGCGGTTTAAGAGACTATGCATTCTCTCTTCTATGGATAAAAATAAAATCTTCTTTTCCAAGGCAGATGGGGTAGCAGGGGGTGTGGGAAACGCAACGAAGCAGATGGTCTTGCTGTTGTCGATAGCCGTTTTCCATGCCCTCTGGCGGGGTGGTACTTGGAGTTGAGACCCTATGCAGCTTAGCCGGTCCCCATCTGCCCATAAGCTAACAAACGTAGCCGATCGCTCCCTATACAGCACAGCCGAATAGGCTATCCAAGTAGAGACTATTCACATGGGGCTGATTCACACCATTTTGCATGAGAAAGAGAGAAAGCGCAGCCTGCATTACACGTTCCTGACTCCATAGCTCATGGGTGTTTAAGTACTCCTGTATCGATAGATGTAGAGATTCAGGAACTTCTACCATAAGGCTGACTGTGGCTGTAGTTACAGGGGCTGTAGTTGCAGTAGCTGTAGTCATAAATCTAACGCCTCTTTAATTCTAGACACAACAAACTAGGGCCTAGTGATATCGTCTTGCCTATCGCTGCTACCAGCGGGTGAGCAGCATCGAGAACACAGAAAAGGAAGACTTAACTAGGTCACCGGAGTCAGTGGAGCTTCATTGTGCAGGAGGCAATAGTAAATGGCAATGCCCGTATCTTTTTATATTTTCCTAATGAGAAAAAATACCTAACGAAACCAAGAGGGTTAAGAGGATGTTTTTGTTACATTCGTTTACAAAACGAAACTGATCCCCATACAAAATGGTTTTCCCCAGATTCGTTGAATGCACTGAGCGTTGGTAGCAACCTGGGGAAAACCTAGCTCAACTTGGGGAAAAGCCAGGGAAAACCCTGGGGAAAACTCTGTCTATTATTAAGAAAAATAAAGTGGTAGATTCACGCAAATGTGTCTCAATTTATTAGGAAGTTTTAAGCGCTCAAACATATACCTGGAAAGGGTTTAGGCACTTAGTCAAGGCTACTTTCGTCTAATCGTCTTACCTGCTCTGCGATGGACTCCAGCGTATTACCCAGTTCGGTGCTGTCCATCTGCCCAATGGCATTCCCCACGGTTGTCCGACCGCTAATGACAACAGTTAATTCGTTAGTGCTAATTAAGTGCTGAGCCAAGGCAGCTTTGGCTGGTAACGATAGCTGTTCAACTTTTTGATAGATATCCGTAACCAAATTTTCGTCGTTTGTTCCAATAACGACCTCAATTCCTTGGTTATTCAATTTATTCATGCAAATTCTGACGCGCACACCTGATTAAGAAACACTATGTGACTTTACACAGACACAGGCGATTGAGGGATTACGGATTTTTCGATGTATTCTTTATCACCTTGAGATTCTTTTAGACGACCGGCTAATAACCCCAGCATGGTTGCGATCGCAGGGGGAGTTAAATCGTCAACAAAGACTTTAAGAAATAAAAACTGCTTTGCGTCGGGTGGCAGGGCTGTAATCAGCTTTTCCAGGCTGTCAGTTCGAATATCGCTACCGTTCCGAAAGTTGCTAACCGTGGCTTCTCGGAGACCAGCATTGACTGCAACGGCCTTTCCAGTTAAGCCGAATTCCTTCAACGTCAGGTCGAATGCTTTCGAAAAATCCATAAGGTTACGCTTTAAAGTAATCGATTAATGTATGATTACTATCAACTTTGATTGTAGAACTATAAATTACTTTCGAAGGTAATTTATGGCTCTATTATGCCACCTTTGTCAAACGGGCTCTCTCGGTTTTCAAGGATCTTGGCTAAAAAGTTAAAAACCCACCTCTTGCAGGAGGCGGGTCAAAAGCTTGGTTGCATTGCTGCGCTCAAGCGAAGTTGAAAATAGATTGATTCAATTATATGTCGAAAATACGTAATTCTTCCAGCCCCCTGGAAGAAAGTTCGCGCTACGTGCTTTTGGATGAAGCGACGGTTAACCGATTAATCGATGCAAAGTTAACCGCAGCTCAATACCGTACGGTGCTCTATTTCTCGCTGGTGGATCCCTTTGGTAATCGGTTTGTAGATACCGGGGGCAAAATGGCCAGACAACGCTTAGGGATTAGTAAGTCAACTTACTATGATGCGCTAGCAGTCCTGGAGCGTGAGCAGCTCTTTGAATTTGAGGACGTATCCCTACGGGTAAGAAATCGGATAGGCAGTAAAGCTCCCGAAAAATACTCCGGTAAAAAAATAGTCCGAGAAACTGAACCACAGTCTAAAACTTCGGAAAGTTGTCCAGAAAATCGAACCCGAGTCCGAGAAATCGGAACGCAGTCCGAAATTTCGGAAACTGAACCGCTGAAATCTTTTGGAATCAAGACTTCTGAGTCTCTTCAATATCATTCAATAGATATCAGTCAAGATCAGAGTGATTCATTAAAAGAGAGAAAAAACCAAATTTCTATTTTCGAGATAGAGCCAGACTACAGAGAGTGGTTGCTTGCCAAAGCCAGTCGATTACCAGACCCGCCAGCACTGCGGGAACTGTGGCTGGAAAAACAGAGCGTAAATCCTGCCAACTTGCGTGAATACGATGCATGGCAATTGGTACAGCAGCAAATAGATACGCTTCCGCCGCCGCTCCCCCCAGAACCGTCCGAGCCAGAAGACGATGACGTAGCGGCGCGATTAGAGCGTTATCAAAAACAGTGGTCTGTAATGCCCATGCGTAAAGGGATTCAAAATGCGATCGCAACCCACCCGGAATGGAACATCGACATCGGCCCCGACGGACCCCGCTGGAAACCAACTCCCCCAGAACACGGTTCTGAGCCATCACCTGAGCCAGAACCCGACGTATCGACGGTGTTGCATCGCGTGAAAAACGCCATTGCAACGCAGAGCCCGATCACCCCGCAGCTGCTGACGGACGCTGAACGCTGCCATATCGATATTCCTCAACTCCAGGCAGAATGGGAGTTAGCGGCCAGCCCATCGGGCGCAGCTGCAGACGACATACGCCAGGCGGGGTGATGCTATGAATCTGTCTCCAGACGACATCAAACAGCTATGGGAAGACGAGCATTACACGCCTAAGGGCTATCTGCATCATTTGCTCTTAGCCCATCGTCCCCCAGGAGAACCCTGGAAAATCGAGAGTGTACCTGAGTTTTGCCAGCGCTGGCAGCTAACTGAACGCCAGTTTTACAAAGCCAAAGCAGCGCTGATCGCCGCCGACTTGATCGACGAAACAATCACCGACTGTGTTGAACTAACAGCGCGTCCTATCGAGACCTCAGAGCAGTCTATGCCGGCGTTAGGCGAGTTAATCGCTGACACGTTCGATGCCCAGCCGGAACAGCCGACCGGCAACAGTGACTGGGCGACTTGGTACGACGAAGCACGGCGGCGCGGCCTAGTGCTCGCCTCCCAACGTCAGGGAGAGACGACGATGGTGTGTCTGGTGGATGAACGGTGGGTGCCGTTTGACGAGTTGAGATCGCAATCCTGGGATGACTTAGAGGCCCAGCTGCATCCAACGATGGTGGGCGCTGAGGCTGAGGCGACGGAACTAACGCCGGAGGAACAGAAGATTCTAGCGGCGATGTCTTGGTTAACGGGGGGATAAAACGATGCCGATGGATCGAAGTCTCTATCCAGAAAATTGGGATGAGCTAGCCCAACAAATCAAAACCGAGGCCAACTGGTGCTGCACTGAATGCGGGCGACCCTGCCGTCAGCCTGGGGAATCGCCGGACGAGGCCATCGCCAGAATCGAGCGCTCTAATCATCCGAAGGTGTCGGAGCTGTGGGATGTTGTCGAAGACGCGGAGCCGGTGGCGCGGTTGGGGCGTTTTAAGTTAACGGTGGCGCATCTTGATCATGAGCTTGGGAATTGCGATCGCAACAATCTAAAAGCGCTTTGTGCTCCCTGCCATGGCACCTATGACCTGAAGCAAATGGGTCGTAAGCGTGTGCTCAAGGCAGAACGTCATGGGCAGCTGCGGATTGAGGATTCTCTGAACGGGATGCAGCTGGCGTTGTTGCCGGAGCCAGTGGTCTATCAGCGTCTAGATCCGCGTTCTGGGGGAAAGCGGACGGTCGTCCGAAAGCCACTGGATGGGGTGGAAAGTCGGCGAAAACATCGGGCTCCTGGTAACGCCTCAGGCTGGATTGAGGAGCGGACGGGAAACCGGAAGCGCGCGAATCCTAGTGTGAGTTATTACTACCGGTGGGATAGCCATAAGGGTCGGGTCAGCGAGTATATACGCGCGAGTCAAGTGACTCGGGTGGCGGGGCTGATTGAGGCGGAGCGGCCAGCGTTGGAGATTTTAAAAGTTGTTGTTGAAGGGAAGAGAAAGATTTCAGGTGTGTCGGCTGAGTTATTGAGGTGAGGGTTATGGTGTGGCGAATGCAGAGCATTTGAAACTTCTGAAGCAGGGCGTCGAGGTTTGGAATCATTGGAGAGAGCAGAACCCTCAGGTCAAGCCTGACCTGCGTCGAGCCGACCTAAGTCACTATTTCCGCGAAGTTGAAATAGGGGGACGTGAAGTGAGAGCCAACCTGAGAGGAATTGATTTGAGTAGAGCTGACTTACGTGGAGCTAACCTAAGTAGAGCTAGTCTGTTTGGAGCAGTTTTGTTTAAAGCTAACTTAAATAAAGCTAATCTACGTGGAGCTGACCTGCGTCGAGTAGATTTGACCAGAGTTGATCTAAGGCAAGCCGACTTAAGTCAAGCAAATCTGATTAAGGTAGATCTTGTTGAGGCTAACCTAACGCAAGCAAATCTGAGAGACGCCAACTTAAATCAAACTGATCTGAGTGAAGCTAATCTGAGTGAGGCTGATTTGAGTGGGGCTAAGCTAAGTGCCATTTTACGAGGAGCGGATCTGAGTAAAGCGGATCTAAGAGGAGCCAATCTGAGTGAAGCCTACTTGCGAGGAGCCAACCTAAATGGAGCTGACCTTATTGAAGCCATACTACGTGAAGCTGATTTGCTTGGAGCCAGTTTACACGGAGTTAATCTGCGTAAATCCAAATTGAATGAAGCCGATCTAAGAGGAGTCAATCTGAGTGGATCGGATCTAAGTGAAGTGGATTTAAGTAAAGCGAATTTGAGTGGAACTGAGCTGCGTGGAACCAACTTGAATGGCAGTGTTTTGTATCAAACTTGCTTACATAAAGCTGATCTGAATGAAGCTGATCTGAGTGAAGCTGATCTGAGTGAAACCAACCTAAGGCGAGTCCAAGCTCTAGGAACTTGTTTTGAGAGAGCATTATTTACAGGGGCCTGTCTAGCCAACTGGAATATTAACAGTGCAACAAATTTTGAGGGTGCAATTTGTGAATATGTCTACCTCAAAGCCGATCAGCAAGAGCGTCGTCCCCGCGAGGGCAAGTTTAATCCAGGTGAGTTCGCAGCCCTATTTCAACAAGCTATAGACACCGTCGATATCATATTCAAAGACGGCATCGACTGGCAGGCCTTTTTCCATTCCTTTCAAGAACTTCGTAGCCAATACGCTGATCAAGACATCTCTATCCAAGCCATTGAAAAGAAACGGAGCGGTGCTTTTGTTGTTCGCTTGGAAGTTCCTCCAGAAGTTAATAAGGCTGCAGTTGAGGAGCGAGCCAAAGCTCTGTATGGAGAGCAGTTAAAGCAGATAGAGGGACGTTATCAACAACTATTGCAACTACAAGGCCAACAGTTGGACGACTATCGAGCACAGATTCGGCAGCAACAATCCCAAAACAGTCGATTATTGAACATCGTAGAAACTATGGCCGAAAAAGATTCTGCATCGAAATACGATCTCAGCAACGCCCAATTCGCAGGCGGCTTCGCCGAAACCGTCCAAGGCGACCAAATCGGCGGCACCATCAACAACTACGGTCCCAACACCGAAAACATCACCCGCCTACTCAACGCCCTCCGCGACCAGACCCAAACCTTCCCCACCGACCCAAAAGACGACGCCAACGACGCCCTCGATCTCCTGGAGCGCGACCTCAAAGAAGAGCAACCCGACCAAGGCCGCATCAGTCGCCGTCTGAAAAAGCTGGTTGCCCTGGGCGCTGCCATCGGTACCATCGCCAGCGGAGCTGCTGCCGTCTCGGGCGATGTTTCCACGTTTACGGGCAACGTCATCGAGTTAACGGAGCAGCTGGGTATGCCTGTCGAGCAAGTGCAGCTGCCACCGTCTGGCACTCCGTAAAGAATGCCGATTCATAGGATGAACCGCACCTCAACATCTGTTTAAGTCATAGTGACCTAACATAGGAGCGTCATAGTAAGTGTTCTTATTGAGCTGGCTTCCAATCAAGCCGAGGACAGAATCACAATTCCCTCGCTTGCAAACAACCGGAGCCAGCTGATGAATGAATCCAGTACAGCCAC
>JBCCNE010000071.1:0-13418 GCA_039026015.1 Cyanobacteria bacterium P01_C01_bin.70
ATAGTTACTCATGCATTTAAAGCGTTAGTGCCAACAGCCGCCCCTCGACTCAACTCACCAAACCGTTAATCTTGCGATAAAACGTTTGCAAAAACTGCAAATCTTCGGCAAACAAGCCTTCAATTACCGTTGGCGTAATGGTTTCCATATTGCCGATGCGCGTCACCACCCGTGACAGAATCAGCACGGTAGAATAAGCCGGATTGGCCTGCACTCGCGGGTCAGACATCGGCACAATTTCATCCACGGCGCGGGACAGGCGCATATGCCCTTGACGATGGAGATGGGCTTCCCCATCGAGATAGCCCTTCGGCAGCGTAAACTCAAATTCAGTTTGTAGACTCATGGTTTACTCACCCACCTAACTCAACACGGCTTTAGTCGTTTAGAAGCTCTCCAGCGGCCCGGAATTTCATGTAGGTTGACCGCCAACTGTAGACCTCAAGACTCAGTTCACCTCGGCTTCGGTGTCTACTCGCTCAAAGACTTCGCAGGCCAGTTCCAATTCCTCTACGGCCAATTCACTGCCAGTTGCTGAGACATCCGAGCACTTGTAACTCGCGGGCCAAGCCCTTTCAAACACGAATCGCGCGCCTTCAGAGGCGTCTTGGCGGTAAATGACAATTGCCCCATCCCGCCGTTGTTCCGCCCAGTCGCCGCTTTGCACCGCCGCCAGCCAGTTCCAGAGCGTTTGAGACGATCGCAAACTGCGTACCAGGGTGATGTTGCTGAGTTTGAGGTTGCCCGGAATTTTGACGTTAGAAAATCTGCCGTGACTAGCATTAGCCCAGGCTAAGGGCACCACCTCCGGACATTCAATGATGTCTTGGCTCACTTTGAAGCCTTTGCATTCTTGAAAATATCCATCCACAGCATCGTCACTACCGTCTAAAAAGAGACCGATATAAAATCGCGAGGTCGTTAGAATTTCATGGGTCAATCTAGACATAATTGGGTGCCTCTAGCTCCGTGATCGCCGCCCTAGGGTGCGTCATCAATTAAATCCAGAATGCTTGCGGCATCGGCCTTACCGCACCGGCTCTGCAAAACCCGCTAGGGGCTGAAGTGCCCTCAGCATCAGGATTCGAGCGTTAAATGATGACAGCCCCTAGCTTTACTGCACCCGATGGATGCCCGCATGGTGAACTTCGACGGTTTCCTTAAACATGTCCGTGCTGTCAGACGCGAGGGAGGTTGTCGTATAGGTCGTCGGAACGGCATCCACGATGTTGAAGCGGGCCCCCTCACTGCCATCGGCGTTCAGAAAGACCACCGACGCGGTGGAGCGATTATTAATCCAATCAGTCCCACCGCCAGCAAAGCTAGTCGGATGGCAGGCTTTATACCACTGCTCTAGGATGTCGTTTTCAATGGTGCTGACAAATTCTAAAGAGAGGTTTTCGAATGAGGTAGACGCGATCGTGAACTGGGTATCGCTCTTAAGGCCCTTTTGCAGACCGATAGATTCACCCTCACCAGCCACTTCTAAGTTGACATTCAAACCGCTGAGCTTTTGAATTTTGAGCTGCTGGCTATTGCCAGCCGCCCCATCACTCAACTCAAAGAAAAACCGACTATAAGTTAAATATTCTGGGGTTTGGGCCATGTTGAATATGCCTCGTAATTCAGCAAGTTAACAGTTCGAGAAAGGTCTGGGATGAGATATTCCGCAAGCCACCATGAGCGACCCCATGAGCCTGTGAATAGATGGGCTTAGGCCGCGACAGCCGTCGAAGTGCGTGGATCGCCCCCGGCAACAATTTTGTCGATTTTTTCACAGACAAATTCGTAGGATTCCACGGCGAGTTCTTCACCCGTCGCATCGGCGTCTCCCAAGCTGTAGCTCTTGATCCACGCCTGCACAAAGTTCCAGCGCACAATCTCCTGGTCGCCATCAGGACTGTAGAGCACGACCGAACCGCTCTTCCGAGCATTAGCCCAATCGCCTTCCCCCAAATCGCTGGCGGGTTTAGCTTGGTTAAACCAGTCATGCATCAGGCGGCTGGCACTCACGGAATCCCCACTGAGATAGACTTCAACCGTTAGCGTGGGGCTGGAGTCAAAACCACCGGACGTAGATTGCCGGTTGGTTTTGCCGCCTTTGCCACATTCCAGAGGCGCCTGGCCGCCCGTCGTTTTCGCTTCGTACTTAACTTCAGTGATGCTCTTAATCGGTAATTCTTCAATGCCTTCCCAGTTGATGTAATACTTACTGGCGTTCGTCGTCGTTAGCGTATTGGCCATAGTGGATGGTCCTCCAAAACACGTTTAGGTCAAACCTGACTGCTTCAATTGGATAGTGATTAGGGCTCGCCTTTTGGCGGGCTTCCCACATAGCTGGGAGGGGGAGATATCTGGAAAGCCCGTCTCGCTGCTTAGCCTTCGTCTTGGCTAGTCCACTGGCTAAAGCGGAAGATGATAAATTCTGCCGGTCGCACTGGCGCTACGCCGATCTCAACATACAAGCGGCCGAGAATCATCGAGTCAGGAGTATTGAGTTCGCCGTCACACTTCACGTAGAAGGCCTGAGATGTCCTTGTCCCCATCAAGGCCCCCTGGCGCCAAAGGTTTGTCAGGAAGTTACTGATCGACCGCGTTACCCGTGCCCAGAGGTCTTCATCGTTAGGCTCGAAAACCGCCCATTGCGTCCCCAGTTCTACCGACTTCTCGATATAGCTCATTAGGCGACGCACATTGATATAGCGCCATTCCGTCTGGTCAGGTTCGACTAAAGTCCGGGCGCCCCAAATGCGTATGCCTTGATTATTGAAGGAGCGGATACAGTTGATTCCCTGTGGGTTGAGCAACTCCTGCTCACGGAAGTTGCAGTCATAGGCGAGACCTAAAACGCCGCGCGGTACCTCATTCGCAGGCGCTTTGTAAACGCCGCGAGTCTCGTCAATGCGCGCCCAGACGCCCATCATGTGACCACATGGAGGAATGGAAATCGGACGGCCATTATCGCGGGGGTTGGCGACTGTAATCCACGGATAGTAAAGGGCGGCAAATTGCGATCGCCGATTGAACTCTTCGCCCAACCAATTGCTCACATCTTGGGGCTTGTAGCGATTGGGCGGCGGATCGAGCACAACCATGCGGTTGGGCGGGTTGGGAATATCTCCGGAGGAGGCGCCCTCACAATTGCTAACCATCAAGTCCATCACCCCATGCACCTGATCCAGATTCATCAGGCCCGCTTCGTAGGCCCGCATGAGGTCAGGGCAAGCCATGATCGTGATTTCGTCAATTTCCAGCAGACCTTGAACGCCAGTGCGATCGTCCCGCACCCCTTCCACATCTCGCGAAAAGCTTTCAGGATTGGGAATGAATGGCGGCGGGCTCACTTCACAGTAGCCATTGCTAGGGCGCCGCGCCAGTGGACTACCGGCCTGGGCAATATCCTCGGCGTTAATCAACTCCGACTCTTCTAACGCCGTCACAACATAGTCAGCAACTAATATATCGACATTCTCGTCCATGCTGAGGTGGTCATATTGCTCCAGCACGGTATCACCATCCATCACCGATACGGAAAAATACTCGCCGGTATCGGCTGGCGCCGGTGAATCCTCATGCGGCTTGGGGGTGCTGTCGCCGATGCGGACTACGAGCGCTGAGGGGCGCTGATCGTGACCGTTGTGTCGGGCTAAGGCACCATTCCCATTATTGTTTCTCGCTAAACTTCTCTCTGCACCACTGGCTCGCGTCAGGCTTAACGTTGGTCGCCGTCGTCGATTCAAGATTTTAGTAGAAGACTTAGGCGCTTCTGCCGCCTTATTCCCAGGGAGTTGAGTGCCGACGCTGGCCACGTAGCAGCGCCCCCCCCCGTTTAAAAACCAGCCATAAACCGCAAACGGTAGATAGGCGTGGAAATCGGTAAAACCGTCGGAGTTAGGGCGGCCGAAATATTCCAAATACTGGTCCCAGTTGGTGACCATTTTCGGCTTGAGGGGTGCCGCACCGCCTCGAATATCTTCTGTAAAGCCAACAAATCCGGCAACCGCAGTGGGCACTCCCTCAATGGGACGACTGCCGCGATTGACCTCTTCAATGTAGACACCGGGCGCAAAGTAATCGAGTCTGGCCATAATTGAGCCTCTCCGCAAATGTTAGTAATCAATAAATCGGACGGCTTTTGAGAAAAAGCGCTTTTTAGAACACAGGCAAAACTTTGGATAGCGTTGCACTTAAGTCGACGGTCATAATGCCTTCAACACTTCTGACTGCTCACAGACAGATAACTCTCCAAGTGGCACGGTCACTTTGAGATATAAAGCAGGCTGCAGCGGCACTTCCAGAGCCTGCCAAAGGGCAACCACGTCCATCGGCTGAGCAATTTCAATCGCCACGCTGCCATATCCCCTTAAAGCCGGTACAAGGCCATCTTCGGGAATCTCAGAGTGCCTGGCAAAATAGGCAATCACTTCGGATAGAAGCTGCTGCTCACCCAAACGAGTCCAATCGCGAGCCACCACGAGAAACAAGATTTCGACTTGCTGGTGCCAACCTGGCGGCTCGATCCAGTCTGCAATGGTCTCATCCGATTCTGGCCCCACCGAACAATTGAGTTCGCAGTTGTTTGGGCGGACATCATAGACATAGAGATTAACTCCGGCTGGCTGTGACCATATCCGCTGAGGCAAGTCAAAACTAACCTGCTGCACTGTATCCAAAGAAGTTTGGCTGGCTATAATCCGAGCTAGCGTTTGCGACACTGCTGGAATCATTCGACAACCCCAGGCGACATGACAAAATGGACAGTTCTATTGAAGCCCTGAGGCCGTCGATTGGCAGTTAGACCTAAGTCGAAAGTTTGAAGAGATTATAAAAATTTGATAGCAATGGCATGAAACAACGCGATTGTCCTAAAGCATAAATCAGTCAAGAGACAAGACATTCTTCTTAAGAAATATCAATATTTCTTTTGCAGTCGTAGAAAAAATTGTCAAGGACTATATTTCCGTGAGGCGTGAAAGACTTTTGGGTAGTCTGGTTTATCGTGTCTGTTACGCTTTCTATTTCTAAAATTTAAAATGCATCCTCCTTTCGATCGAAATTTGATAATCTTCTGAAAAGGCCCCTTCCAGCTTACCTAGATGAATAGATAAGCTGGAACAAATTTCCTACTCTGAAGTTAGTGTCACTGTGGCGACGTAAGCTTGAATTCTCGATAATCTCTAAGCCTAGAGGCTAAAAGAACACCTGCTTTTTAGCCATAAAGTTTAGTTAGGTTTGATCTTTATCTTTTGTTTGTCTATCTCTTCTCGATCAGGCGATGTCAAAGCATATAGGTCATCTCAAAAATTATGATTAACATGCCTGAAATGCTTGTTGAAAGACGGCCTTTTACTTCCCAAGAAACAGTGAAGGGATTACTATCTCCTGCTTTGATGACGCCTCATGTCGGCGGCTGTTTTGTGCGTTATCATAGCCCATCTTCTCAACAGTATGAGCTGCTAAGCGAAGTAATTGATCCGCATTTTGATGTCGATTATGAACTATTTAATAGTTTGAGCGAAGAAATAAAAGGTTTTCCGACTCAACCGCTAACGAGCTTTTTAGATGTCAGTCATCTTAAAGAAGGCAGTTCTCAATATATATATTATTTTTCACTGCCGTTTTTGCCCTTAGAAAATTATCTTTTAGTCCTCACTGATATCCCTGTATCTACATCAGAAGTTCTTTGCCTCCAAGCAGTCGCTCAAGCGATTGCTAGTCATATTCATGCTTGGCAAGAGCAGCATTTTTGTCAGGCCAGAATTTCTGACTTGGAAGCCACCTTGGGCAGCGTAGAGCACCAGTTTCGCCAGTCTCTAGGGCTGCTCAATTTGCACTTGTCTCTCCTACAACAGCAGACTTTTGGGTGCCAAACTAAAGTGGGGATTGATAATTTACAGGCTACAGTTAATGAAATTTCCGAGCGCTTGACAACTATTTTGCATTCGCATCGTCAGAAATTGACTGCTGGTCCCTCTATCGATTTACGCCAGTTTATCAATGAGCGTGGCCGAGCTTTTATGCCTTCGCTGAAGGAAAAACAAGTGGTCTTAAAAACTCCCAAAGAGACAGTTGAATTACAGGCTGACCCCCAAGACTTAGGTCAAGTGATTGATAATTTATTGTGCAATGCGATCGCCTTTAGTCCAGAGGGCAGTGGCATTGAATGGACCTGGGACACATTCGATGGTGAAGTTCTGATTCAAGTCAGTGACCAAGGGCCAGGGATTCCTCAAGAGTCGCTGCTAAAAATCTTTCAGCCTGGTTATACTCAGCGCCCCCAAGGGCAAGGACTAGGATTAGCAATCACGCGCAAAATTGTTGAGCGTTATGGTGGACGCATCTGGGCCAATAACCTGCCCGCTGGCGGGGCTCAGTTTAGCCTGATCTTTCCGCAAACTCAGCGGTAGTGCGCTAGATCTGTGGATGCTTTTGCTGCAGGTCGTCTCCTCATGGCAGCCAGCGGCACCAAACACAGATCTAAGACATTACCAACTCGGCCTCCTCGATCGTCACCAGCCCAGTTTTAACGGCGATCACGATTGCCTGAGTCCGACTGGTGACATGTAGCTTATTAAAAATTGAGGTTAGATGAGCTTTGACGGTTCCTATGGTGATGTACAACTGATCAGCCATTTTCTGATTAGAAGCGCCATTGACTAAGAGCTGTAATACCTCGCTTTCACGAGTCGTCAATGACGTTTTAAGAGTCGGGTCGCAGCGACTAAATACTGAGAAGAAGCGAGTAGTGAATTCCTCGTCTAAATAGATACGATCTCTAGCCCAGCTTTTAAGGGCAAAAGGTAGCTGAACCGTGATTTTGTCTTTGACTAAATATCCGCAAGCGCCCGACTTCATCGCTTTGAAAACCAAGTTGGCATCATCGTAGCCGGAGATGATCGCCACTTTCCCGTTATAGCCAGTCTGTTGCAACTGCTCGAAAATATCGAGTCCTGATTCATTTTCCGACAGAAATTCCAAATCCAACAAAATCAAACTGGGCCGTTTAGCGATCGCGAGTTCAATACACTTCTGCCCTCTATCCGCTTCCCAAATTTGCTGAAACCAACCTGGATTCATATGATGATGAAACTCTAAAAAAGCTCTTAGGGCTTCTCGGTAACGTGGGTCATCATCAGCAATGAGGAGTGATGGCAATGGTTTTGGTGTCGATGTTTGTCTCACTGACTTGAAATCAAAATCCAAGGTGGCGTTCTTAACCCTCATGTTCTGTTTTAGACTCACAGCATTCTGCACCATTGTTTCACCCCTAAAGAGTCGTTTGAAGCGGCTGAAATTCATCACAGTCCCAATCTTCTGTTCCAAAAGAGACTACATTTTGTGATGGGCTAGTGTGCCCATTCAGCAAAGGGGGTTAACGCTAATCTCAGGACATGGCGCTATCAACTTAACTTACGTAATAATTTCTTTCAGAGAATAGTTAGCTAGCAAAGCTGCCGTATGAAGCCCATAGAGGTGGGGCTTATCCGTCAGTTGGAAGAGCGTCAATTAAACCAGCGTATGGATTAGTTGTAATAGCACACCTTCTCCGTTTGCGTTTGTACTGGACAGATTAGATCATCGTCGAGGTAGAGAGTTTCTATGGATTTCATGTGATGTTCTAGACCTGTGTAATGAGGCAAGATGGGCATTGGCCTCTACATGATCATTTTCCAGGGTTTTAGAACCCGTCTGTTGTCCGCACGGCCACACTACGGAGGTGGTCAAAAACGGCAACAGCGCTGAGGGCAAACAGCGTTATCGCTGCCGAAATAGGGACTGTGCCCGTGCCTCCTTCATCCTCGACTATCCTGATCGCGGTCATGTCCCTGCGGTGAAACAGCCAGTCAGCGATATGGCCATGAATATTAGTGGTATTCGCGATACCGCCCGGGTGCTGCGGATTAGCCCCACGACGGTGATTGAAGAACTCAAAAAAACCATCGTCACTGGGAGCCGATTAGTGGAGTGCTCTAGAATGTCGCCAAAGCCTACCACCAGCAGTCATGGTCGTGCGAGTGGAGGCAGAAATGGATGAGATGTGGAGCTTTATCCAGTCGAAGCGGCAGCCACGATGGCTCTGGCATGCGATTGACCATCACAGCGGTGAAGTCCTGGCCTACGTCCTCGCCCTCCACGAAGATACGGCCCTCTCTACCCTCATGGCATTACTGGCACCCTTCGGCATGCAACAGTTCTATACCGACAACTGGGGCGCTGACTCACGACAACTCGACTCCCAACAGCACACCGTTGGCAAAACCAATACCTAGAAAATTGAGCGTAAGCACCTCACTTTACGCACTCGCATCAAGCGTCTGGCCCGCAAAACGATTTGTTTCTCCAAATCGGTGCTGATGCATAACACCGTCATCGGGCTGTTTATCCACCGCTACGAATTTGGCCAAGCCATATGATTGCTTTCCACAGGTCTAGAACACTACCGGTCCACAGGTGGGAGCTGGCGACAATCAAGCGCCCACTCGGTAGCCCACTCGGGGTAGCACGGCCACACCTCACCACTCCCAGTCTTAGTGTCTTCAAGTACCTGTATTACGAGGAATTCAGACAAATCAAGGTGAAAGACTTCATGGTTCCATAGGCCATAGCAAGCCATTACCCCATAGACCCACCGCCACGTCAAATTGTCGATCGCATTTCGGCAGTGGGTGATTTCTTCATCGGTGGGAATCTCTCGCACAGTCACTTTTGACGGACTGTAATTCCCCCGCAAGTGGGGTTAGCTGTACTCCAGACTGGCAAACCGCGTCAGTACCGTAGCCGCCATAGCTGCTCGCTAACGGCTGCGAGTGTTGGCCGTGGTGCTCTCAACACCATCGTTTCGAGACCGGTACACTGAGCATCGATTCTAGCGGCAATCGGCGATAAATCTTGAGATAGTCCCCCTCCCAAGTGTCAAGCCTGCCCCCGTTGCCAACGTAATCCGCTCGAAAGCGCTTGACCCACTCCGCACATGTCAGCCGTGCGATCGCCGGTTTGTAGCCCCATTGCCCCCAATCAAACTCTCTCGCTGCGAGCTGTGCTCCCAGCAGCCGCGATCGCTTTTCAGCCTCACGCAGGCCCGCAAGGTTAGCCGGTAGCCCGGTTGATATCCGCTGCTGCCATGCTGATGTCCTAGCACTGTTCGGCTTCGGTGGGAGTGTCGCCCTCAGAATCAAGCGATCACCTCGCTGTTCAATCGCCACCCTCACTCGCGCATCTGCCAAGCGTTCGTTAACCTGCCCTATTTTTTCAGTGATATCCATGCCCAAAATTGAGCCTAAAATTTGGCCTGAAATTAGGCCGGTATCTAGGCATTATCAGGGATATATAAGGCTGTTTTACAATCCGAAACAATCCCAAAAACAAAGCCCTTGCAGGCTTTTGAGTGCTGCAAGGGCTTAATCCTATTGATACCCCCAGGGGAATTCGAATCCCCGTCGCCTCCGTGAAAGGGAGGTGTCCTAGGCCTCTAGACGATGGGGGCATGTGATATTCAACACTGTTCAATATAGACAAATGATGTAGCAGTGTCAAACAAGTTAGCCAAGCTCAGAAGCAAGAGATGCACTGGTTTAGACCAGAATCAGCCCAGCAAGCAATGCACTTTACTTCAGACAGTTTGAATTGCGGAGTCTGATGACTTGGCGGCGCATCTCAGGAGAAGCGTCAAACTCGCCTACTTCCTGCACGTCCACCTCAGACTGCAACGGTTCAAGGTAGCCATCGCTGCCGTAGGAGAAAGCGTCAACCAAAATCTGTAGCAGCTGATCGCGATCGCAGTGAGCGAGGTTTTCTTCAATGAGTCGAAACTTGAGCTTGACTTCACACTCGTAAATGCCAATGTGTGATGCAGATTCCTGAATTGCCGGATTCATAGTTGCTGAACAGTGCTTCATCCTTGTCATGCCCGCTTTAGTGGGAACAGTAAAGGCGGCTCATAGAAAATGTCTCTTAGGCATCTGGCGCGAAGACATTTTGGCTGAGTGCCTAACTCTATAGAACCAACTTTGCTTCAGAAAGAAATACTTCAGCGCGCTATTTCATCGGATTAATAAACTTCCTTTCCATTTGCTTTAAATAAACTATGACCTCCCAAAATATACTGACTACAACTTTAAAGAAGTAAGCTGAAACTCTTTAATATCAAGGAATAAGACGAGATCAACTTTATGAATTCGATATTCTATAAAAGCTATTTATTGATTCAATTAACCATTGGTCTTTGGGCTCCGCAAAAGTACTTACGGGTGAGCCTAAAGACCAATCCTATACATAGAAAAACTTGCGTATGAAAATGAGGCAAAGAATTTGATAAGTAGCAAAGATGACCTGTTTGGTATTTCTAACCACAGAATGGAGGATCGACTAAAAAATTGAAAGCCAATATTTGAGGGGCTTTTAGCTAAAAAATCAAAATACTCTAAGTCGGCAAGCGACATTCTGTGAAGTCACAAAAATTACGTCACTTACTTGCCCAAGAGCAACTGTACGGATGCGTAGAATTAGTTGATGTAATCGATAAAACCCTTGGCTTTGCCGACCGGAGAATTCTTATGGGCTGATTTGCCCTCATCTCAGCCAGCCTTGCGCAATTTGCCACAGCTCCGGCTTGAGAATGAGCGTTGATCAGTCAGATTAAAGATAGGTTAGGAGAATGCCTAGCAAGATCGTGTAGAACATAACTGCCCAAGGAGACCCCCATGGCTTTGGTTTGGGCTTCGGTTTTTTGCCTTTGCTGACAATATCTTCCGCAAATATTTCATTTGCAGCTGCCTGTAATCCTTCAAGGAGCTTGTTTCCTGCACTTTTAGGTCGAGGCTTGATCTCAGGAGAGATGAGTGCAATGAAGAGACCAATGACGAACAGTAAGGCAAATGCTTCCATAAGGAACTCACATGTGTGTGTTTATAAGTTTCAGCTTGACTTATCTGCTTTCCGAAAAAAATATCAAAAAGTTCAGGAAACTTCGGACAAAATAATTTAATTTAGATCGCTAATAAAGCGATCGCCGGTTCCAGACGCTCCAAACACAGTTAGCTCTAGCCAATAAACATATCGGTCATTTCGCGCTGGGCCTCTCAGGTCAAGGGGTTTATGCTTTCTGCCCTGACAAAATTTAGCCCTACAGGGGTGACTATGGGGGCTAAGATTTCCGAGTTGCGCCGTTGTCATTAAAGGATATGCGACCAACCGCTTTCTGAGTTCATTTGATGACTTCTCGCTGAGTAATAGCAGAGCGCCATTAGTGTTCATGTAGGCGCATAGTGTTAGCTATCGTGTCAGCCGTGACGCGATTTTGCCAGTAGCTGTTATGCGCTTTTTCAGCCTTGAGCAAGGGAAACAAACCAATATTGATGAGGGGATTGGTTCTTTCGGTGATGACATCGCGGGTGTGAACGTAAAGCTGGGCTGTGCCTAACAATTGGGCCATGACGCCCTGCAGCGGATAGGCAATTGGATCGCCGGGATGGATGAGATTGTACCAGGGCAGCGATCGCAACCCGCGCTGACGATACAGTTTTTGCAAAAGGATTTGCAGATTAGACGTCAGATCATGGGTGCTTTCTCCGGTGACTGACAGCAAGCTAAACATGGCCAGAGGTGAGCCCAGCGTGTGAATGCTGGCAATGGGGATGCCGATATCCTGATCGCTTCCCAAACCGAAGAGAGTATTGCGGATTTGAGCAATCAGAGGACGAATGTCTTGAGTGCTGACGTCTGCATCCAGACGTGGATCTTCCCAGCGTGCGGCAAAAAGCAGGTCAAATAAGATGACTGTGCCCATGCTGTGGGTAACGAGATGTAGGCGATCGCCGGGGGCGCTAGGTGGCGCGATCGCCTGCATGGTCTGGTGAAACCGTCGAACAACCTGTGCCCCAACATGACGACTCAGGTAGAGAGCGGCATCGCCGACAAATTCCAGCACTGCCTCACTGCGAAACTGCTGCATCCAGAGTTTTGGCCACTGGGGCGACGCTTGCAACCCATCGCGCAGCCTGTCTTGAGGCTCCACATTCAGATCTCCCCAGAACAGATAAATAGGTTTAATCGGGCGATCGCTTCTGAGGTGCGAGTCACGAATGGTTTTCAGCAGTCCCTGGCTGGTGCGAATGAAGTTATCTCGGCTGCGCTGCCTGACACCGTGGACAAAGAGAATATAGTCGGTGGCCATGAGTCAAATCTCCGGGGACTGAATGGGACGGCACATAGTGTCAAACCCTGACAGCATCAAATCTTACCCATCGGAAGCTTCAAACCAGCCGGAAGAAATTCCTGAAAACTGCTCAGTTTTGGCGGTTCTGCCACGGCTCTTTAGCTTCACTATGTAACCCACAGGCCGATGGCTTAATCCTTGCTAGTTAGAGATTTCATCAACCAGAGTGCATAGGGTTGGTAGCCGAGCCTGCGATAAAGGGCGAGCGCCCCCGGATTGTTGGCAAACACCTGCAGGCCAATCTGACGATCGCCTTTCGCTTTGGCCCAATTCTGTGCCTGCTGAAGCAGCGCAGTTGCGATGCCGCGACGCCGATGTGCGGGAGCTACATAGAGCGTCAAGACATAGCTGTGGCGATCGCCCCGCTGCTGATCGATAGCGGTTCCTAACCACAGGCAGCCGACAGGCTGTGATGGGGGCGTGGCCGTATCTACCCACCACAAAGGCGTTTGAGAAGATGAAAAGTGCTGGTCAACGGTTTGAGCTAAATGTTGATGGGGCTCAGTGGCCCCGGTTTCCTGATACGTCTGGCCAAGAAATTTGATAAGCAGCGCCCGATCAGCACTGTGGCCTCTTCTGAGAGTGTAGCCAGCGATCGCAAACTCCATTGTCCTGACTCCGTCAGCTCGGATATTTAAGCCATCCTGCCAACCGCCCCGTCCCCTTTGAACGAAGGCTCAACCTTCAGGGTTGTGGCCATCGGCTCAGCTGCCATCCGCTCCGCGGGTTCTTCAATCGGTGCCGGCGCTACCATATCGTTGGGCAAAAAAATTCGTGCACTCACGGCCAACATTGCAGTCAAAAAGGTGAGCACAATCAACACTGGCAAAATGTAAGACCGAAAAAAAGACAGCATAGTAAATGATCTTTAAAGTAAATGGGCAGTAATGGGAACGGGTAATTGGTATGTATGCAAATAAGCTTGCCCCCTTACCCTCTTGCACCCTATCATCCTCACATCTGTGTTCCCAAGACCATCGAATTTTTCTGACGGTTGATCTAACTGGACAGTGCGAAGTTCTGTTGGCCCATCCAGCTTAACCGGGAAAAAAGAACATTCCTGGGTAGTGCTTTTTATTAAAGGATAGAGGAAATAGCCGGATGTCCAGACTCAATTAGCCGCTCCCTGACCAGGCGATTGTATTCGTGAATGAAGGTCCAGATCGCACCAATATGATTCTCTAACTTCTTTGAAAACGACAAG
>JBCCNE010000072.1:0-13344 GCA_039026015.1 Cyanobacteria bacterium P01_C01_bin.70
ACTGATAAAACTTTTTTCGCTTCGTCTTGGCCAATCACATGCTCGTCAAGATAGCTCTTAATTTCCCGGGGCTTAGGAACCTGACTAAACGCGATCGGTGAAGGGGGACGACGACGTTCTGGCGTTTGCTCTCGGCGGGGCACTGACTGAGGCACTGTAGCCCCTGAGTCGAATAGCTCTTCGTCGAGAATTTCGTTACACAAGTCAACGCATTCATCACAAATGTAGACGCCAGGCCCCGCAATCAGCTTGCGAACCTGCTCCTGTGATTTGCCACAAAAGGAACATTTGAGATGGGAGTCGTACTTGGACATGGTGTACCCCTATTGCGATGCAGCAGCCGTAAGTGAGTCTTGGGCAAGAACTTGGTCAATTAAACCGTAGTTTTTCGCTTCTTCTGCAGACATGTAGAAGTCGCGCTCGGTATCGGCCTCAATTCGCTCCAGCGGTTGGCCGCTGTGATGAGCAATCAGCTCGTTTAAGCGCTGCTTATGATACAGAATCTCTTTCGCTTGAATCTCAATATCCACCGCCTGTCCTTGCGCACCGCCTAGGGGTTGGTGAATCATAATGCGCGCACTGGGCAATGACAGCCGTTTGCCTGGTGCGCCCCCACAAAGCAGAAACGCGCCCATGCTAGCAGCTAAACCAAAACAAATAGTCACAACATCGGGACGAATTTGCTGCATGGTGTCGTAAATTGCCATGCCCGCAGTCACCGACCCACCGGGAGAGTTGATGTAGATTTGAACATCTTTTTCTGGCTCTTCGGCGTCTAAAAAGAGTAGTTGGGCCACGATGGAGTCAGCAATCTGATCATCCACTGCTGTCCCCAAGAAGATAATGCGCTCCCGCAGCAGGCGTGAGTAGATATCGAAAGCTCTCTCGCCTCGCCCCGACTGCTCGACAACCATCGGCAGAACGCTGTGAATGCCTTGGTGGGGGGCTCCATGGCTAGAAAGAGGTTGATTTGTATGAGATTGCAGCACTGTTCGACTCAAAATTTATCTGACATCAATTAGCTGATTGTGCGAAACCGCTCAAACTTGTCTCTCAATCTAGAACATCTAGCAGCTGCTACCGCGCGATCGCACAATTAGCTTAAGGACTTATGACACGCTCTCGAGAGTTTGCAAAAGTCTTTGAATATTATGCCCCACTCAACGGCACGCTCACCTGAGACTAACCCGACGTGAAATCGTTATAAAAGCAGTATTCGCCCAAAGTTTAGTCCAATTTCCGAATTATTGGGCGCTGATCGCCTAATCATTAAACCCAAAGATTGATTAAGCGATCGCTCCTTTACTCTTCCTCAGTGACGGCGGCTTCCGCAGCGGCGTCAATAGCTTCCTCCTCGGGAACCGTCTTGGCCTCCACTTCCACCGTTGAGGCTGCTGCTGGAGCCGTCTCTGCGGTCGGAGTCTCAACGGCCTCGTCGTCACCTTCAGCGGCTTCTGGTGCCAGCGTCCCCTCGGGAACAAGTTCGACTGTGTTACTTTCCAGCAGCCACTGCAAGATTTTTTCTTGCAGCAATTCTTCATTAACGACTTCTTTGAGGCGATCTCGATCAACTTCCTCAGGGTTGCGAACCTCATCTAGCATCTCGGCCATGCGTGTCTGAATCGCCTCGTCTTCAATTGTGATGGACTCTTGCTTGGCCACCTCGCCCAACGCTAACGTGCGTCGCAGCCGATCAATCGCTTCCGGACGGGATCGTTCCCGCATGTTTTCAACAATTTCGGGCGTCAAGAGCTTATTAACATCGAGCCCCTGTTGGCTGAGGCGCACGGCTGCCTGCTGCACCAGATAATTGGCCTCACGGCGAATCAGCGTTTCTGGAATCTCGGCATCGAGATACTTAAGCAACTCTTCTAACAGCGCTTCAAACTGGTTGCTCTCAGTTTCATCCTGAGCTTCCTCCTGGTAACGCTTTTCTAAAGACGTCCGCAGTTCCTCCAGGGTGCTAAATTCGCTGACCTCTTCAGCAAAATCGTCATCTAGTTCAGGCAATTCTTTTTCTTTAAGTTCTTTTGCGGTCACAGTGAACTTAGCCGCTTTACCGGCCAAAGTCTCTTGCGGATAATCTTCCGGAAACTTCAAGGAAAGCTCTTTGGTTTCATCCGGCGACATGCCGACAATACCTTCCACAAAACCATCAATAAAGCCGCCCTCTTTGAGTTCCACTTGAAAGTCTTCGGCGCTGCCGCCGTCAAACGGCTCAAAAGAACCATCTTCCTGCTCAACCTGGCCTTCAAAATCAACGACCGCGACATCGCCCATTTGAGCCGCCCGCTCTTCGATTGGCACCAGAGTGGCCAGGTTTAGCCGATACTGCTCTAGCACCTGGTCAACTTTGCTAGCTTCATACTTAATTTCCTCAGCTTTAACTTCTAGCCCCGTATACTTTTCCAGGGTGACACGGGGCGGTACATCAACCGATGCCTGAAAGGTGAGGGCTTCGCCAGGAGTATATTGCTCAATTAACTCTTCAAACTCAGAAGTGAGTTGGTAGTTGCCAATCGCCTCGATTTCTTCATCCTTAATGGCCTGCTCGACCGCATTTTGCACCAGTTCTTCCAGTGCCGCTGCCTTAATCTGAACGGTGCCAAAGCGCTGTAGAAAGACCGGGCGAGGTACCTTGCCAGGACGAAAACCCGGAATGCGGACCGTTTTAATCAGTTTCTTTAGGACTTTTTCATAGGTTTGCTTGGAAACCTCGGGAGGAATTTCAATCTGAAGCCCTACCTGACTATCGGGCAGTTGTTCTTGAGTAACTTTCATGAAGAGAGTCCTAACGTCCTTGCAATGTCGTCAAAAAAGAGTGAGCAAATATTCGGCTTAGAGGAGCAGGAGCAATCCGTCCTAACGCTGTCAGAATTTAATGCAGTTAGATATCATACTGCATTACACGGAACAACATTATGACCTCAAAATTTCAGCTGGGTTAGCTAGGGTTTGACTGTAGCTTGAAGCCTCAAGGTGAGAATATAGGTTTAAGCAAATGGCTGGCCAATGCTGTTCATCAATGAACTGTAAGTTGCAGATGGGCAGAGGTCATGTCAGGTGAGCGCAGAAGGAGATTAAAGATTGTGACCGAAAGATATCGCGTTGCTATTGTGGGCGCCACCGGAGCCGTCGGCACAGAGTTAATTACGCTGCTATCAGAGCGGCAATTTCCGGTATCTGAACTAAAGCTTTTGGCCTCACCGCGTTCTACCGGCAAAGCTTTAAATTTTAAAGGACAAGCGATCGCTGTTGAGCCATTGAGCGATGGTGCCTTCGACAACATTGATATCGTCTTGGCCTCCGCTGGAGCCAATATCTCTCGCGCATGGGCAGCCAAAGCCACCGCCGCTGGTGCGGTCGTGATTGACAACTCTAGCGCCTTTCGCATGGATTCACAGACTCCGCTGGTGGTTCCCGAAGTTAATCCCCAAGCTGCTGCTGCCCATCAGGGCGTGATCGCAAATCCCAACTGCACGACGATTTTGCTGGCGCTGGCGCTGTGGCCGCTGCATCAGATTCAGCCTATTCAGCGCATTGTTGTCGCGACCTATCAATCGGCCAGTGGTGCTGGAGCGCAGGCGATGGAAGAGATGAAGCAGCAGGCTCAGGCCATTTTGAACGGCACGGAGCCCCGCACCAAGGCCTTTCCTTATCCTCTGGCTTTTAACCTCTTTCCCCATAATTCGCCGCTGAACGAGGCCGGCTACTGCCAAGAAGAAATGAAGATGGTGAACGAAACACGCAAAATTTTTGGCGCGTCTGAGCTGCGGGTAACGGCAACCTGTATCCGGGTGCCGGTGCTGCGCGCCCATTCTGAAGCGGTCAATCTGGAGTTTGCCGCGCCCTTTTCACCTGAGCGGGCGCGGGCAGCGCTTTTGGCGGCTCCAGGGGTGACACTGGTGGAAGATTGGCAGGCTAATTACTTTCCGATGCCTCAGGAGGCTAGTGGTCAAGACGACGTGCTCGTGGGACGCATCCGGCAAGATTTGTCACACCCCAACGGTTTGGAACTGTGGCTGTCGGGCGACCAAATTCGGAAAGGGGCTGCCTTGAATGCTGTGCAAATTGCCGAACTGCTGGTGCAGAAGCAGTGGCTTAAGTCGACGGCGGCGGTGGCGTCAAGGTAAAGCGTTCAGAGCCCCCGGCGGGAAGGACAAAGCCTGACAAAGTGCGGCATGCAGCATGCGGAATTCGGTATGGTCGCTAATGTTATGGGGCGATCGCTGAAGGTCATTTACTGGGTTGACGGTGCGGCGGTTATCGACGTGGCCAACAGAAAACACATGTTTCCCTGTAGATTTGTCGGTCTAAGGTTGCTATGTTATTGCTGATATTCATACATCAACAGTCGACTGGTTCAATTCCTGAGCTTTGTGACTGGTACCAAAAGGATATTTGAGCGCGTGGGATATTTTGGACGAGTATTGACAGCCATGGTCACTCCTTTTGGAGTAGACGGTAGCGTCAACTATTCGGTGGCAGAAAAGCTGGCAGCTCATCTGGTTGACAATGGCAGTGATGGGCTGGTGATTTGTGGGACCACTGGGGAGTCTCCCACGCTGACCTGGGATGAAGAGTTTCAGCTATTTCAGTGCGTCAAATCGGCGGTGGGCGATCGCGCCAAAGTCATTGCCAACACCGGCTCTAACTCAACCCGCGAAGCCATGGAGGCTACCCGCAAAGCCGCCGCTCTTAATTTGGATGGCACCCTGCAGGTGGTGCCATACTATAATAAGCCTACGCAGGATGGGCTTTATCAACACTTTCGGATGATTGCGGAAGCAGGCTCTGGCCTGCCCGTTCTGCTTTACAACATCCCCGGTCGCACGGGATGCGGCATGACAATAGAGACGGTGAGGCGTCTGTCACAGGTAGCTAATATTGTTGCGATTAAAGAAGCCAGCGGCAATCTTGACTACGTCAGTCAGCTTAGATCAGTGACTTCAGAAACATTCTCAATTTATTCTGGGGATGACTCGCTCACGCTGCCATTGCTGGCAGTTGGCGGTTGTGGTGTGGTCAGCGTGGCCAGTCATTTGGTCGGCAATCAGATTCAAAAGATGATTCAGGCCTTTGAACTGGGTAAAGTACAAGAGGCAACCGAGACGCATCTCAGTCTCTTTCCACTCTTTAAGGCGCTATTTTTGGAAACCAATCCGATTCCGATTAAAGCCGCTCTTAATTTGCAAGGCTGGCAGGTGGGTTCGCTGCGATCACCGATGTTACCGGCGAGTAAGTCTGTTATGCAGGAACTACAGCGGCTTCTGCAATCTCTGGCTTAAGCCTTTCTGACAGCCGTTAGCCACAGCTATCAACTCTTACACAACTGAATACTTCCCACGCCTATAAACGCTTACTTCTAATCATTCTCCTCTATGGCTTTTAATTTCAACTGTTTTGCAACCGCAATATCCTTTCACGTCAATTCTGCAATTGACTTAATCCAGCGTTCTGGCTAACTGCTTCCTTTTTGGCCATTGTGGAAACGGCTCGGCGGCACTCCCTGGCAGCTTCACGGAGCTAGTCGCTGGTAAAGCTGATTTGTCGGCTAGCTGCGATCGCTCTACACCACTATAAGCCTTGTTTTTTGGGTTAACTACCGTCTTTTTTGTCCAGCCTTCTTGGCATCTTTGTCTCAACCTATCTAATCGAACTGTATGACTAATCCAAATCCTGATGCGAAGCTCAAGATCATTCCCTTGGGCGGGCTCCATGAAATTGGAAAAAACACCTGTGTGTTTGAAATTAACGATGAAATTATTCTGCTAGATGCCGGGCTTGGATTTCCGACTGACGGCATGCATGGCGTCAACATCGTCTTGCCGGATGTCACCTATCTACGGGAAAATCGCCACAAAATTAAAGGCATGATCGTCACCCATGGCCATGAAGACCATATCGGCGGCATCGCCTATCACCTCAAGCAGTTTGATATTCCTGTGATCTATGGGCCCCGATTGGCACTAGCGCTATTGGAAGGCAAGCTCAAAGAAGCTGGTGTCAGCGATCTCACCGAGTTGCGGCCGGTGCGGCCTCGCGACACGGTGCGCTTGGGCAAGTCTTTTGTCGTGGAATACATTCGCAACACTCACTCCATTTCTGATAGCTGCAGCATCGCTATTCGGACACCCCTGGGGGTGATTATTCACACCGGCGACTTCAAATTTGACCATACGCCGGTTGATGGCGAGTTTTTTGATGTACAAAAGCTTGCAGAATATGGCGAACAAGGTGTGCTTTGTTTAATGAGTGATTCCACGAATGCTGAGGTGCCGGGACATACTCCTTCTGAGCGATCGGTCTTTCCTAATCTTGACCGGGCTTTCTCGCAGGCTGAGGGGCGGTTGATTGTTACCACATTTTCCTCGTCAGTGCACCGCGTCAACATGATTTTGGAACTGGCTCAGAAGCACCACCGCATGGTGTTTGTGCTAGGGCGCTCGATGCTGAATATGATTGCCCATGCCCGTGAATTGGGCTATATCAAGTGTGAGGAAGAGCGCTTTCAGCCGCTGCGCAATCTGAATCAGTACTCTGATCGCGATGTCATGATTCTCACAACTGGCTCCCAGGGCGAACCGATGGCGGGCTTGACCCGCATTGCCAATGGATCGCATCGTGACATCAAGATTCGAGAAGACGACACGGTCATTTTCTCGGCCAACCCAATTCCCGGCAACACTATTTCTGTGGTGAATACTATCGACAAACTAATGATGCGGGGAGCCCACGTTGTCTACGGCAAGCAGCAAGGCATTCACGTCTCAGGCCACGGTTCCCAAGAAGACCAGAAGCTAATGTTGGCCTTGACGCGGCCAAAGTTCTTTTTGCCGGTGCATGGTGAGCATCGCATGTTGGTTAAGCATGCGGCTACGGCCCAAAGCATGGGGGTTCCGGCGGAAAATACGATGGTCATCCACAATGGTGATGTGGTTGAGCTAACGCAGGATAGCATTGGCATTGGTGGTAAGGTGCCCTCTGGCATAAAACTGGTAGATTCCTCACGGCAGGGCGTGGTTGACCGTGAAACCTTACGTGATCGCCAGCAGCTTGCCGAAGACGGCATCATCACCGTGGCGGCGATCGTCAATGACCAAGGTAAGCTTGTAACCCCTCCCAACGTCGATATTCGAGGCATTTCACAAACCTTGGACATCGAACGCTTCCAGAACAAAGTTTCAGAGCTGATTGGGCGGACTTTGCGGGAGCGCGCAACGCGTGGCGGCATTGAGCGCGATGGCGTGCAGCCCGTTATTGAATCAGAGCTGCGGCGCTTAATTCGCAAGGAACTCCCCAAGCGTTACCCAGTCATTGTTTTGCTGCTGAACTGGATTGAAGCTGCCGAAGCGCAATCCCCCCTTCCAGCCCTCACCGTTTCCTAAGGCTGGCCAAAGCTAGTATTGATTTCTCGGTATGGGAGTCGGTTGTGACAAAAGCGTTACAAAACTAAAACTCCGCTGGGCGATGGTATGGCGGGGCTCAGCAGAGTTTTTAGAGTGTCCAGTGTTTGTTTTTAGTGTGGGGAGTTATAATGCTCGCAACAGAAGCGGCCACACTGTCGGGCTTGATCGTTTTCACACGGATTTGGTGAACAGCGGCATATTACCAAGGGCTTCTGTCAGAATTTTTAGATTCGACAAAGATTTTGGTAAGTCGGTGAAAGTATTTAATATAGGCCGATAAAGGCGGTTTAAATGACCCTTTGGGCTTATTGAATCGCTCAGGGTGAGCGAGTTCATTATTTGCTTTCTAGCCAGCGTTCCATTTAGCACTTGCCAGGTGTGGCAGTTTCTTGAAGACAGCATTGTTGTTGAATCAGCTCCTGTGGCGTTTAGAGATGGGGCTGGATTCTCTATGAGTTTTGAGGATATTGAATGCCAAAGCAGATTGTTATTGCTGAACAGCATCGAATTGCTGCTGTTTTTCAAGGAGATCAAATACAGGAACTCATCGTCGCCACGGGCACCCACCAAGTAGGCGACATCTACGTAGGAACTGTTGAAAACGTTTTACCCGGCATTGATGCCGCCTTCGTCAATATCGGCGACAGCGAGCGCAATGGGTTTATGCACGTCAATGATTTGGGGCCACTACGCCTCAAGCGCGCTGCTGGATCAATCACCGAATTGGTTGCCCCCCAGCAAAAGGTGCTGGTACAGATCATGAAGGAGCCGACGGGCAACAAAGGCCCGCGGCTGACAGGCAATGTCACCCTGCCTGGTCGGTATCTAGTGCTGATGCCCTATGGTAAGGGCGTGAATCTCTCCCGCCGGATTCAAAACGAACAAGAGCGGAATCGGCTGCGGGCGCTGGCAATTTTGTTGAAACCAGCGGGCATGGGATTGCTGGTGCGCACGGAAGCGGAAGACGTGCCAGAAGAAGCCATTATTGAAGATTTAGAATCGCTGCAAAAGCAGTGGGAGTTGATTCAGCAGGAAGCCGTCAGCAAGCGTCCTCCGGAGCTTTTGAATCGCGATGACGATTTTATTCAGCGAGTGTTGCGAGACGTTTACAGCGCCGACGTGAACCGCATCGTGACAGATTCGCACACCGGGCTGAAGCGAGTCAAGCAGCACCTGATGAACTGGAATGCGGGCCGGATTCCGCCAGGAGTCTTGATCGACCACCATCGCGATCGCGTCCCGCTGCTGGAATTTTTCCGCGTCAATGCGGCCATTCGGGAAGCCATTCAGCCGCGCGTAGACCTTCCCTCTGGGGGCTACATTATTATGGAGCCGACTGAGGCCCTCACCGTCATCGATGTTAACTCAGGTTCTTTCACGCGATCGGCAACCGCGCGCGAAACCGTTCTGTGGACAAACTGTGAAGCGGCTGAAGAGATTGCGCGACAGCTACGATTGCGGAACGTGGCCGGGGTCATCATCGTTGACTTCATTGATATGGATTCGCGACGCGACCAACTGCAAGTTCTGGAAACTTTCAATCGGGCACTCCGGGCTGATAAAGCGCGCCCACAGATTTCGCAATTGTCAGAACTTGGGTTGGTTGAACTCACTCGCAAACGACAAGGTCAGAATCTCTATGAGTTGTTTGGGCGTTCATGTCCGACCTGTAGCGGGCTTGGCCATGTCGTACACCTGCCTGGCGAACAACCGACAACGCTGGATGCTTCGGCGCTGGATAGCGTTCGAGAGTCCGTTAGTCTCGGCAATCGGGCTCACCCTTCTCTAAAAGAAAATTTAACCGAAGATCTAGAACCCCATTCTGATCTGCAAGAGCTCGACCTACTCAATCACCCCAGCTATCAAGAATCTAAGGGCAACCGGGGCAGAAGTCGGCGGCGGCGCCGGGATTCTCCTGCCCCCAGCCGCAGCAGTCGTAATGGTGACAGTGGAAAGAGTGCATCACCGCCTCCCGCAGTCGCAGAAACAGCCCCTCCTGAGGTGGCGAAAATTGCACCGGAATCAAGTAGCAGCCGCTCGGGCAGAGGTCGTAATGGGCGAGGCGATCGCAAACCCGCTGCTCCTCCGGAAACCATTGTCGTCGAGATGACCCCAGAAGAACAGAGCATCTATGCCATGATGGGCATTTCGCCGCTGATTCTCAGTACAGCAGAAGTTAAGGACGTCAAAAATACCATCGTGCAGGTGGTGCTGCCTGGCGAAGCCTCAAAGCTTTCGGAGAAATCAAAAGCCGATTCGGCCAGCAAGGCGGAAACTGATGTAGCTGACGAGGTTAACGCAACTGCAGTGACAACAGCCTCCGATGTTACCTCTGAGTCTGACACTGAAGTCTTCGAGACCACGGCTGACATAACCGAGACCGCAGTTCCCGTCGAGGATGATGCCGCGCCTAGGGATGAGGACTCAGCTACAGATGGAACAGCGGTAGCTGCGCCAAAAACTCGCCGCCGTCGCCGCCGTCGATCATCTGCAAATGGTGATGAGGGTTAGCGTTGCGGGCTTAACGCATTGATTCAGTCATGGTTTCAGCTACTACTAATGCGCCCTCAGCCATCGCCGGGGTAGATGAGGTCGGTCGGGGTGCTCTGTTTGGCCCGGTGGTGGCTGGGGCCGTCATTCTTGACGCTGAGGCTGCCAATTATTTGACAGAACTCGGCGTCACTGACAGTAAACGGCTGACTGCTCAGCGGCGAGCCGCGCTGGTACCCAGCATCCAAGTTCAGGCTTTGACCTATGCTATCGGCTGGGCCAGCGTCCACGAAATCGATCGCCTGAATATTTTGCAGGCATCCCTGTTGGCTATGCGGCGTGCCATTGGCCGTCTGAGGGTGCCGCCCGAACTCTGTCTAATTGACGGCAATCAGCGGATTCCAAACTTAGATATTCCCCAGCAAACCGTGGTCAAAGGTGATCAAAGCCAGATGGCAATCGCCGCTGCCAGCATTTTGGCTAAGGTCTGGCGCGACACGCTGATTGTTCGACTTGATCGTCGCTATCCTGGCTATGACCTGGCCTCTAACAAAGGCTATGGCAGTGCACGTCATCGGGCTGCAATCGCTCAACTCGGACGATCACCTCAACATCGCCGGTCCTTTAAGGTTGCCCAACAGCTTACTCTGCTACCTTAGAGACGCGATAATCAGCCCTCAAGCCCCAGTTCTCGCTTCAATAAGTTGATTGATTTTTCGCCGATATAGTTGTCGCACACCACGATTTGCGGGGCACGGATCAAATCCTCACGGGCGCTAGCGATCGCCTGCTTGACGGCGGGCAGGCTTGTTTGATCAAAAACCACGATTGTTTGTGAGCTGCGTACTAGGGCATTGAGTTTGTAAGCATCCTCTGTCTGAGCCGTCATTACCAAAACGTCTTCACCCCTGAGACTGTAAGCAATGACTTCTGCGGCCCGCAAAATTCCTGAACTCAAGCTCACCATGCCCAAACAGGTATCCTGCGGCAATTCTTTGAGGAGCCCCAATTCACGACTGTAGTCATAGATATCGATAGGAATCACCCGCACTGACTTAGGGCCTGCGATTGCCTCTGCCTCCGCCAGAAAATAGCGGCTGGTGACCACCGTTCCCGAACGCGTTTGCGCCAAAATATCCTCTAAATCTTCTAAAGCCACCAACTGTACTGGAATGTGGAGCGCGGCTTCCAACTCCCGCACAATTAGCTCACCTGCGCCCAAATCCTGTTTTTGCACCGTAACGAGCACTCGGGCACTGCAGCGTAAACGCCAGTCAACTTCCGCAAAAAATAATTCCCGCGCTTGGTTTAGCGAGCATCCTTGGCGCAACAGTTCGTCTAGGACGTCTTCAACGACCTTGCGGGCCTTCGGAAATTTGTCCCAAAGACCTAAATGCGGTCGCGAACTCTCTACGGTGGAATGAGCCCGAACATAGATGCCAGAGCCCGGTTGAGCCTCAACCACGCCGGCTTCCTCAAGCTGCCGATAAACCTTGCTAATCGTATTGCGATGGAGTCCTGTCTGCATAGCCAATTGTCGCGTACTCGGCAAGCGATAACCAGGCGGAAACTGTCGCGAGGCGATCGCAAACCAAAGTTGGTCATATAGTTGGGTTGACGCAGGGATTTCGCTGTCAGTTTGAATATGAAATTTAAGCACAGTGAGTTCTCCCAGTGAATGCCTCAGCAGTGGGTGGAGTATCCGAAGCCGCGCATCATCAACGACGACACCATCAGCCTTCTTCACATAAGGCTGAATCACCCAGTCGGATTATTAATGTAAATTCAACAAAATGTGACACTTTTTTGTTCGGCTCGCTAGGGTGCGCCATCAATTGACCAAGCAAAACTTTGAAAAATCAGCATGACCATGCCCGCACTAAACTAAGCAAACTGAGAGGCTAAACCTCTTTGGGCGTATTTAGCTGCCAGCTGATAGCAGCCCTAGCGTCACGGCTCTGGGTTTACTCATCCAGCCATTCCACCTCATCCGGGCGCCAAGCGCGCTGATTATGCCTGATTAAAGTTGCGATATCGACGGCTTCATCCGGGCAAGGCAGAATGTGGTGTCCCAGCAGCCCAGGATATGCCCACGGCTGACTCATTGCTGCCGCAATCGCTGCTTGTACGGCTCCCGTAGCGCCTCGAATAAGGATACTGATACGTCCGACGGCTGTGTTTTCAAACCCCAGGATCTCGACATCAGCCGCTTTACTCATGGTGTCAGCAATTACTAAGGCATTCGGCATGCCACAGGTTTCAATCACTCCAATGGCTTGCGGCATCATAATCTAGTGTTTTTCCATTCTGAATTGCGCTAGTCAACTGCTAAGAAACTAATGATGTGTCTCATCCCACAATCTCCTCTGACCTCTCGACAGCGCCTGTATCGCCCCCTTTAATGTAAACCGTTGGCTTCAATATTTACTTAATCCAGACTATGTCGGCTGCTAAATCTATTCAAACCCGGACCATCAATTTTTCTAGTCAGGGACAGCAAATTCCTGCTTACTTAGCTCATCCAATCGCTTCCTTTGGGTGCCCGATTGTGGTCGTCATCCAAGAGGTGTTCGGCGTTAATGAGCATATTCGTGAGGTGACCAATCGCCTTGCTCAAGCGGGCTATATTGCAATTGCTCCCCATATTTATCACCGCCAGGCTCCTGGCTTTGAGGTGGGCTATGGTGCCGCAGATCTAGAGTTAGGACGCAAATACAAAAACGGCACCCAAGCCGAAGAACTCCTCAGCGATATTCAAGGGGCTATCGACTATGGGAAACAGCACTTTGAGGCCGTGCCAGCGGCAGCTGGCTGCATTGGCTTTTGCTTTGGGGGCCATGTCGCCTATCTCGCTGCGATTTTACCAGCTGTCCAAGCTATTGCCAGCTTTTATGGCGCGGGTATTGGTCAATTTACCCCCGGAGGCGGTGCGCCCACTTTGAGCCGCACCTGCGAAATTCAGGGGACAGTACTGGCGTTTTTCGGCATGCAAGATCCCCTGATCACAGGTGCCGAGGTGGACGAAATTGAAGCTGTCCTAGAGCAGCATCAAGTAGATCACCGTATTTACCGATACTCAGAAGCAACCCATGGATTTTTCTGCGATCGCCGAGATAGTTATCATCCAGCGACGGCGGCAGACGCTTGGATCCGTGTCCAAGCCCTATTTCAGGCGAAACTCAGAGCGGGTTAAAGGCAAATTTATTAAGTGGAAAAGGGTTTAACATCCCCTATACAGTCAATTTCTCCCCTCGTCCGGAATCAGTAATAACAACATTGTTGAACATGAAGTCGCTGCTTAGGATTAACAGAGGGTGTTTGGCAGTGCAATGCGTACGGTAGATTAATATGAGCATCTACTGAACCTTGTTAAAAACGTCGTCTTGTTGGAAAAAGGAAGTCTTTATTACTGCCGAGTTTGCAGGAAATTAAATCGTCACGGGAT
>JBCCNE010000073.1:0-13324 GCA_039026015.1 Cyanobacteria bacterium P01_C01_bin.70
GCCAACGACGTTCCTTTCTAGACACATTCCCGCCCCCTTGATGTCACTGGCGTTGAGGGGGCTTTATTTAAGCTTGGTGCCGGAACTCCACAAGAGTCAATCATCTTGAGCGCACCACGGGCTCTAGGCGATCGCGTCTAGGGCCTTTTTGTGTCTGCCGCGACATTGGCCTCGTTGCTGCCCGTTGAATCTTGGCAATGCCTTAAAACGCAGTTTCGGCACAATCCGCGATTAAATATAGCGGTAGCCAATGCCGCTGGGACATTGAAGTCTCTGAAAGCTTTTGGTAAAGAGCGGTCTTGTCGTTCTTCGGTCTTCGATCTTTGCTCTTGGTTCTGAGTTCTTCGGTCTTTGGCTATAAATGAGACTTGCACAGCTTGGAAAAGCGAGCATGATTGCCTGAGGTTGGCGGCCCGGCGATCGCGCTGTCGCCCACTGCTTTATTGGTGAAATTGCCCTGTGTCTGAAACCAAACCCTCTCGCTCCCTCGCAAATATTGCCACTATCGTGGCGGCAGCAACGCTGATCAGCAAGGTCTTTGGGCTGGTGCGACAGCAGGCGATCGCGGCGGCGTTTGCGGTGGGGCCGGTGGCCGATGCCTACAACTTTGCCTACGTGATTCCCGGATTTTTATTAGTGCTGCTGGGGGGCATTAACGGCCCGTTTCACAGCGCCATTGTCAGCGTTGTGGCCAAGCGCGATCGCGAAGACATTGGGCCACTCGTAGAATCGATTAGCACGCTAGTCACGGCGGCGCTGCTGCTAGTGGCCCTAGGCATGGTCGTGTTGGCGGCCCCAATCATCGATTTTGTCGCCCAGGGATTGAGCGATACGGAACCGGTTGCGCGGGCGATCGCCATTCGGCAGCTGCAGATTATGGCCCCCATGGCCATCTTTGCCGGACTGATCGGTATTGGCTTTGGCACCCTGAATGCGGACGACCAGTATTGGCTGCCGTCTGTGAGTCCGATGTTTTCCAGCGTAGCGGTGATTGGCGGCTTGGGACTGCTGTATGTGGCGATCGGCGACCAGATTACCCAGCCCGACTATTTTATGCTGGGGGGCATGGTGCTGGCGGGGACCACGCTGCTTGGCGCCGTGATGCAGTGGTTGGTGCAGCTACCGGCCCTGTGGCGATCGCGCTTGGGACGGCTGCGGCTGCGGTTTAACTGGCGCGACCCCGGCGTGCGGCAGGTTTTCAAAATTCTCGCCCCGGCCACTTTTTCATCGGGCATGATGCAGATTAACGTCTTTACCGATCTGTTTTTTGCCTCCTATATCCCCGGCACGGCGGCGGCGCTGGGCTACGCCAATCTGCTGGTGCAAACGCCACTGGGCATTATCTCCAATGTCATTTTGGTGCCGTTTTTGCCCATCTTTGCCCGCCTCGCTGACCCCGAAGACTGGCCTGAGCTGAAAGACCGCATTCGCCAAAGCCTGATGATGGTGGCGCTAACCATGCTGCCGCTGGGGGTGCTGATTATGACCCTGGCGCTGCCCATCGTGCAGGTGATTTATGAGCGCGGCGCGTTTGACCTGGCCGCAGCGGAAGTGGTGACGGCGGTGCTGGTGGCCTACGGTGTCGGCATGTTTGTCTACCTAGCGCGAGATGTGCTGGTGCGGGTCTATTATGCGCTGGGGGACGGCCAGACCCCGTTCCGCATCAGTTTGGTGAATATCGGCCTCAACGTAGTGCTGGACTACTTTTTTATCCGCTGGTTTGGCGCTCTGGGCTTGGTGCTGGCGACGGTGGGCGTCAACATTACCTCCACCATCGCCATGATTGTGCTGCTCGATCGCAAGCTCAATGGTTTGCCCTGGCTGGCCTGGGGTAAAACAATTGCCCTGCTGACGGCTCTCAGCGGCGTCGCCGGACTCGCTACCTGGGGCACCCGTCTGGGACTGGAGCAGGTGCTCGGCATCGAAGGCTTTATCAATCGGCTCGGGCAGCTAGCGATCGCCAGCGCCATCGGTCTAACCGTTTTCAGCCTTGGCACTCTCGCCTGCCGGATCCCGGAAGCGACGCTCTTGGTCAATCGCGTGCGATCGCGCTTTCGGCGGTAGCAGGGCCTGAGGGGAACGTTGGGGCGTATGGGCGATCGCACGTACGGGGGGCGCATTTTTAACGCGACCAATAGATCAAGTAATGCGGCACAGCTCTCAGTATTACGAGTCAACGTATTAATGACACGTCGAACCGCTTTCATCGACTTATGAAGCAAGCGGTACCGTAACGGTTTTGTCAGGCATCAAGCGGAGAAAATCGGGAATTTCGACCAATACCAACCCTCGACCTCCTGCCCAGAGAAAGGGTGATAGCTAAGCCAAATTAGCTGACTGCGGCAAATACTTGCTGCAGTCTTTCCGGAATGTCAATTTCGGCAAAATAGCTGGCTGGATAGAGGTAGTCTTCGCCCGACTCATCAATGATACGGAGCATCTGGCGCTGACTCGCTTGCTTATCATCCAACACTTGATAGAGCTTACGAACTTCTAGGGAAGCCGGATAGTCTTGATTGTTAATACAGACGACAAATTTCATGACACTAATCCAAAAAGCATTTAATTTTGAATTCCTTTTTACCGATACCGTGGGCTTCGTACCAGTGCAGTTCGGCCTGACAGGTCGAGCCATCCTCAAGCCTGATGGTGGCGACGCCTTTCAATTTTCTCCAACGACCTGAACCGTAAGCTTTACGGAGTCGTTCAACTTCTCGAATGGAGCTGCCAACGGCAATGACTTCAATGTTGGCGATGCCTCCCAAGATTTCAAAATTCACTCCCACTTTACTCCTAAAGCACAAACCTCAGTTATTCAGTGCGATCGCACTTTTAGCTTGCCATCATTGCAGCGATCGCTTGGCAGGCTGATCTCCTAGAATTGCAGTACTTGACTCGCGATGATGTTTCGCTGTTGAACGGTGCCGCTGTGAGCGAAGAACTGCTGACCCAGATTTACAATGCCTTCGACCCCAAGCGTCCGCTAGAGCCGGACAGCCCGTTCTACGTGAACTGCCATGACGTCAGGGGGCAAGAGAACATCGTGAACGAGGTGGGGCGCAATATCATCCGCTCTGATCAGCCGACGTATCAGCTTTACACTGGTCATCGTGGCGTCGGCAAATCAACCGAGCGGCTGCGGCTGCGCGATTATTTAAAGCAACAGCGGCGCCGAGTCGTTTACTTCGAGGCGACTGATGATCTGGACGACACGGATGCGCAGTATACCGATATCCTGTTGGCCTGCACCCGACACTTGCTGGACGATCTGAAGCAAGAGGCAAATCCTGGCCCGTTGATTAACTGGCTGAAGTCGCGCTGGCAATCGTTGAAGGAGCTAGCGCTAACGGAAGTGGAGTTTGAAAAGCTGTCGATTCAGGGACAAATTGCTCAGTTTGCTAAGCTGACGGCCACACTGCGTCAGGTGCCCAGCACCCGGCAAACCATTCGCGAGCAGGTCGATATTCACTCCATCTCGCTGATTGAGGCGCTCAATGAGTTTATTGCGGAAGCGCAGCACAATTTGGCGGCTGAAGAACTGGTGATTATTGCCGACAATCTTGACCGTATCGGGTTGATTCCTCGGGAGAATGGCAAGACCAACCACGATGAGATTTTTATTGATCACAGCAGCCAGATGTGTCGCCTAGGCTGCAATATTATCTACACGGTGCCAATTTCCCTGGTGTATTCCAACCGGGCATCGCAACTGCGGGACAACTACGGCGACTGCCACGTGCTGCCGATGGTGATGGTGCGGTTAAAAGACGGCACGGTGCATCCACCGGGACTGACTAAAATGAAAGAACTGGTGCGCAAGCGAGTGGGCAAGTTTACCGACAAGGTGCTGTGGCCCGACGTGTTTGAAAGTGAAGCAGTGCTGAATAGCCTGTGTTTGATTAGTGGCGGCCATATGCGAGAGCTGATGCAGCTTGTGCAAACGGCGCTGAACTGGACTGATGAACTGCCGATTCGGCGACAGGCCATGCTACGGGCCATTGCCAAAGGCCGGGAAGATTATCGCAACGCCGTAGACGAGGTGGACTGGGCCAAGCTGGCAGAAGTCTACCAGACCCATCGCATTCCCAATGATGACGCCTATCGTGAGCTGCTGTTTAACCGCTGCGTACTGGAATATCGCCAAGTGCAAGAAACGGATGACGACTTTCAAACCGTGCGCTGGCATGATGTGCATCCGCTGATTCAAAAGCTGGAGCCCTTTATGCAAGCAGTGGAGCATCAAAAAGCAGCGCAGGAGGCTCAGGCTAATGGTACTTGACCCACTAGAGCCGCTAGACCTAGGGGAACTGCCGGACTATGACGCCGACGATGAATATCGCGCGCTGCTCCGGGCGCTGCGGCGGCAGCAGGGATTTGGCATTTTGTTTGTGCGGTGCTCGCCGGAGCGGGGCAACCAACTGATTGAAGAGCTGTGTCAAGACCTACCGCAAAAGCAGTGTGATCGGTTGACGCTGACAAAATCATTGCCAGATGGGGATTTCTTTGGGCGAGCGGCAGCCTTCTTAGCAGAGCATTCGGCAGAGATTGTTTTTGTGGAGGGGCTGCGGCACTCGCTGCTAGAGTATGAAGACATTAAGCGGGCCAGCGGCTGGAGTGAGGCAGAAACCCTTAACTATAGTTGGCAGGACGTGCCGCCCATCTTGCGCAACTTGAATCAGCAGCGGGACGAATTTCGTAACCAGTTCCCCACGTGCTTTGTGTTTTTGGTGTCGCCGTTTTTAGTGAAATATCTCAGGCGACGGGCTCCCGATTTTTTTGACTGGCGCTCCGGCGTCTTTGAGTTTAAGGACTCGCGGGAAGATATTGCTCGCAGCCTGGAAGCGGATCTATTTGACAACTTTGAACAGGTGCAGCAGATGACGCCACAAGCGCGGCGCGAGCAAATCATTCGCTTGCTGGGTTACTTAGAGAACCCTGATTTCTCTGCGGATGAACGCTTTAAGACGCTGTTTGATCTAGGACTTTATCAACTGGCTGATGACTCCTATCAAGATGGTCGACTGAGCTGGAAACAAGCCTTAGAGTATGACGTTTCTAATGCTGAGAATCTTACTTACCGGGGTCAACTTTTAGCTGTACAACAACGCTATGAAGAGGCGATCACCAGCTATGACCGGGCGGTGGAAATTAAACCCGACAAACACGAAGCGTGGTACAACCGGGGCATTGCTCTCCGTAAGTTGGGCCGCTATGAGGAAGCGATCACCAGCTATGACCGGGCGGTAGACATTAAACCCGACGATCACGAAGCGTGGAACAACCGGGGCTATGCTCTCGATGAGTTAGGCCGCTATGAAGAGGCGATCACCAGCTATGACCGGGCGGTGGCAATTAAGCCCGACGATCACCAAGCGTGGAACAACCGGGGCATTGCTCTCCGTAACTTAGGCCGCTATGAAGAGGCGATCGCCAGCTACGACCAAGCGGTGGCGATTAAACTGGACTATCATGCAGCGTGGAACAACCGGGGCATTGCTCTCCGTAACTTAGGCCGCTATGAAGAGGCGATCGCCAGCTATGACCAGGCGCTAGAATTCAACCCTGACTATGAACTGGCTCAAAACAATCGTCGTATTGCCCTGAGAAAGTTCAAATCGCCTTTGACTGTGATGCAGACTTGGCTACGCGGCTTGTTTGCTAAAGATGCAGGATAGAAGCATTAATCTGTTTAAAGCGGCAATGTTTTGCATGAGCACCATTGATCTATGAGGTGGCGGGTGCCATCAGCAACCTCTGCAGCGATACTTGTACAGACTGCTGATCCGAGGGGCTCAGGTGACCGATGGTCTTGAGCACCAAAGCATGATCCAGCGTAAAGAGCTTCATCCGCACTATCGACGTGGTCTGCAGCCCTGCCGCTTCTAGATCAGTAATCAGGACATCCAATACCCAACGCGTTCGGCCTGCCGTCGTAATCATCGCCATAACACTGTGCCCCATCGGCTGGTTAAAGCTCTGAGCATGCGATATCACTAGTGCCGGTCGTCGTTTAGCCGCATTCACATCAGTAAACGGAAACGGCACCACAACAACATCAAACTGCTTAAAGGTCACAATAGGCCGCCTCATCATCAGGCGAAGCCCATTCATCCATGTGCGCAGATAGGCCCGCCAGATAATCTGGGTCAAGCGTGGATGGCGGAGAGGAGAAGGATGAATCGCTGTGGTGAGAGGCTAAAACGATTACTTCCACAACCTTTCCTGGCGTTAATGGCAATCCTTTAAGGACGACTGTGCCGTCTTGGGCCACCGTGGCCGCAACTTTATATGCATCCATAATTATTTTTGGTTTGGAGTCGTTTTAACGCTTATGGTTAGACCAAAATTGTAAATTTAAAATCCAAAACTGGTATGAATCCACCGCTCGTAGCCTCACGCTGCGAGCGTTTTTAAGCCCTCGAATCTTAATCTTTGTAGGACGAATGGTCATCCGCGCCATAGCCGTCATCTCTCCGTTAATTTTTGCGCTATGAATGGGCCGGAATGATGCAGAATATAGCCTAGTTCTTTGGCCTGTTGAGTCGCCTATGTTGAGCACCGCCTGGCAAACTGCCACCCTCAATCGCTTGGCTCTGTCCCAGTGGCGGGAAGTGAGCCTGCTGCACCAGTTTTTGGGATTTGCGCGAGCGTGGCGACAGGGCAGCGTGCTGCTGCCGTGGGGAGACGCGATCGCCCGTACGGAGTGACGGTGATAGCGATTGCCCTAGACGGTGACGCTTAAAGAGCGCTGCTCGGTGTAGCCATAGAGAAAGAAATGCTCAATGCCGCTGGCAAAGTCACCATTCTTCACGGCTGCGGACACATCACCATTGGCACCGAGATAGTCAGCTTCAGTTAAGAACTGATTAGAGCTGCGCCCCTCAGCCATGCCAAATAGCCGGAAATGCTCTAGCCCAGACCCAAAAGAGCCATTTACGACTGCATCTTTAACGTCACTATAAAGCTCCAAGTAATACGACTCGTTGTACACCGCAAGGGAGGTGTCGAGCCGCCCCTCAAACGCGCCAAACTCGATCCAGTGGGCAAACGCACTCGTCACGCTACCGTTGGCCACCGCCTCTCGCACATCTGTGAATGTCTCCAGATACTCCTCAGCATCAAAGAGGTCACTAGCGGAACGGTTTTCCGTATGGCCAATCGACAAATAGTGCTCCAGGCCGCTCTGATAAATGCCCTCCTGCACCGCAATTTTGACGTCAATATTGCGCTCTAAATACACTGTCTCTTCGTAATAGGGAATGCCCGCGTCCCGGCCTTCCTCTAGTCCCGCAAAGATGAAGTGCTCATAGCCGCTCTCATATATGCCCTCGTTGACAGCCTCGGCTACATCAGCGTTCGCCTGGAGATACTGTCGCTCGTCGAAGAGGGAGCCCAGGGTGAGGCCGCCAAACTGGCGCAAAACTTCCACTTTGCGACCCTCGTCGCGAAAAGCTCCGGGCAGCAAAAAACCAAAGCGAGAGAACTGCGTTAACGTCAACGCAAACTCAAAGCTAGAGGAGATGTTAAGGCTGGAACTCGGAGATGTAGAAGTAGATGGTGAGATGGGAGCAGGTACCGAAGGTGGGGTGGGGGTAGGTGCCGAAGGTGAGGTAGGGCTAGTGCCAATCACAATGGCCTGATTGGCGCCAAGAGAATTCGCAGCGCCCGGGTCGGGCAGGGTCAAATCGGCATCTTGATCGCTGCTGTCTTGAATGGTGCCGCCATTGAGGGCCAAGGCAGTGGTGCCCAGGTAATCTAAGTCAGCGCTGGTGTCGCCCGCCTGCACGGTATAGGTGAAAGTGAGGGTGTCGGAGCCGGTGCCGCTAACGTAGTCGATAACTTGGTCAGTGGTGCCCGTTTCCAACGTCAGTTGGGGGGTGCCGGTAACATCCACCGCTTCACTGAACTGCACGGTGATGTCGAGGGTGTCGCCAGGAATGTAGGTACCGTCTGCGACGGTGCTGGTGACGCTCTCGACAGTGGGCGACACATCGCGGCTAAACACCGCTAGGGCATTGTCAGCGGTACTCGCGATGAAGACCTGGCTACCATCGGGACTCAGCGTCAGACGGCGGGCACCATCGAGTCCATCAATGCCCGCGTCGGTATCCTTAAAAACAGTGTTAAACGTGAGGGTGCCGCTAGGGGCGCGGTCAAACACGGCTAGGGCATCGTCAAAGAGACTCGCGACGAAGGCTTGACTACCATCGGGACTCAGCGCCACACCGATGGCGCCATCAAGCCCATCAATGCCTGCGTCGGTGTCCTTAAAAACAGCGTTAAAGGTGAGGGTGCCGCCGGGGGCGCGGTCAAACACGGCTAGGGCATCGTCAACAAGACTCGCGACGAAGACCTGACTACCATCGGGACTCAGCGCCACATCGATGGCGCCATCAAGCCCATCAATGCCCGCGTCGGTGTCCTTAAAAACAGCGTTAAAGGTGAGGGTGCCGCCGGGGGCGCGGTCAAACACGGCCAGGGCATCCTCATCAAAACCTGGGACGAAGACCTGACTACCGTCGGGACTCAACGTCACGCCATATGCGCCATCAAGCCCATCAATGCCCGCGTCGGTGTCCTTAAAAACAGTGTTAAACGTGAGGGTGCCGCCAGGGGCGCGGTCAAACACGGCTAGGGCATCGTCAACAGAACTCGCGACGAAGACCTGACTACCATCCGGACTCAGCGTCACATCGCGGGCGCCATCAAGCCCATCAATGCCCGCGTCGGTATCCTTAAAAACAGTGTTAAACGTGAGGGTGCCGCCAGGGGCGCGGTCAAACACGGCTAGAGCATCCTCATCAAAACTCGCGACGAAGACCTGACTACCATCCGGACTCAGCGCCACACCGCTGGCGCCATCGAGTCCATCAATGCCCGCGTCGGTATCCTTAAAAACAGCGTTAAACGTGAGATTGCCGCCAGGGGCGCGGTCAAACACGGCCAGGGCATCGTCATCAAAACCTGTGACGAAAACTTGACTACCATCCGGACTCAGCGTCAGACGGCGGGGGCTAGCAAGCCCATCAATGCCCGCGTCGGTATCCTTAAAAACGGTCTCAAAAGTTAGAATTGCGGCGAGCTGCCCTTGATAGCGATGCAGAATATGTGGCGCTATCACCTTGGCGGCAGCGATGGGCCAGGTGCCCTTACCCATGGCAGTCGTGGCCGCACCCACTCGCGCTTGGGTCAGACGGCTCAGGTGACTCACAAAGCGAGCCCCGGTGTCGCCTTGCGCCACATGGCAAGCGAGCAGATGCAGCGCGGCAGTTTCCCCAGCGGTAAACCAGGTCGCCAGCGCTGGGGCATGGTCAGTCAGCGTTTCCAGATTCAAGTCGCCGCTGCTAAAGTGCAGCACGCCGGGTGAGCCATGCACGACGAGATAAAGCTGAGTAATCGGCGTGGCGGCAGCATGAATAGCCGCCGTGATCTGGGTGATGGCGTCACGCTGCGGGTCGAGCACGTGAGCCGCCACCCCGGGCAGCACACCAGCCACGAGTTGCTGATAGTCTGGTACGCCCGGATCAATGATCACCAGCACTTGCTGAGAAGCCAAAGCGAGCGAAGTTGCTGCTGTGGGGCGAGCAACCGACGCTAGAACAGCAGTCGTCATAATTGAGTTTCCTTTGTAGACAAGAGTGAGTAGCACGGTGCCGTGCACCGTCAGACTGCGTATGCTGTGAAAGGCGAAGGGGCAAAGCGGGAGCAATCAGCAGAGATATCTGTAGGAACGCTAGCGCATGGGGCGATCGCCAAACGTTTATCTCTTCTTCACAGTTATCGTCACTGTTCAGATTGCCCAATTTCAGCGTAAACTCACGGGCGGGCGTACGGCTCGGTTGCTCAGTTCTGAGAGCTCACTGCTGGCATGGATTCTAGTTAGGGGAGGTTACGGGACCGGCAATGTGGTCTAAAACCAGGTTCATTGGAGCGATCGCCACAATGTGGTCTGCGTTCTCGAAAAATCTTGTCCCCAAAATCCTTATCGCTGGCAATCAAAATTCAGCCTTCAGTGACAGGCTTATGCAAAATCTCATTGTCATCAGTGACACGGGCCTCTTCGTAGACTGAGAAAACCTCATGTCCTTGCTGCCTGAGCTATCGAGCGACAAAGACCTCAGTGTTCTCATCCACCAGAAAGCGCACCTACGCCGTCTCCATCGGCATAAAGCTCGCGCTTTCTAACGACCGAGCTGCCAACAACAGACAAGCCCGCATATCAGCCTCAGTCAAACCGTCGTACTCCGCCAAAATCTTCGATGCTGACGCTCCATGAGCTAACAAGTTCAAAATGTATTCGACGATCCAGCGCGTTCCCCGAATGACAGGCTTGCCGACCATTACCTGTGGATTTGTCGTGATGCGGTTGAGGAGTTCTGATCGGTCATGGCGCTTACAGTGTCATATTGCCGCCATTATGAGCCCTACCTTTAGCTCCTCGCAGGACGAACGGTCATCCGCCCTATAGCCGCCATCTCTCCGTCAATTTTTGCGCTACGAATGGGCCGGAATGATGCAGAATATAGCCTAGTTCTTTGGCCTGTTGAGTCGCCTATGTTGAGCACCGCCTGGCAAGCTGCCAACCTCAATCGCTTCGCTCTGTCTCAGTGGCGGGAAGTGAGCCTGCTGCACCAGTTTTTGGGATTTGCGCGAGCGTGGCGACAGGGCAGCGTGCTGCTGCCGTGGGGAGACGCGATCGCTCTGGGCATCATCGCCATTTTGTTTGCCCTGGCTCCCTATGTGCCCACCAGCCTGATTGGCGTACTGCTGTTGGCATGCAGTGCCTTTTGGCTGTTGCTCACCCTGACCGATGAAGCGGGCGAGGGATTGACCCCCATTCATCTAGTGGTGATTGCCTACTGGGGCATCATGGTGCTGGCTACGGCGGTATCGCCCGTGCGGGGAGCTGCGATCGCCGGTTTGATTAAGCTGACGCTCAATGTTCTGCTGTTTTTGCTGATGGCGCGGGTGCTGCGGCGATCGCCCCTCAGGACGTCGCTGATTACGGTCTATTTGCTGACGGCCCTGGTGATTTCCGTCTTTGGCCTGCGCCAGTGGTTTTTTGGGGCGGAGGCGCTGGCCACCTGGGTTGATCCCACCTCGAACCTAGCGGGCACCACGCGGGTGTACAGCTACCTGGGAAATCCTAATTTGCTGGCGGGATACCTGATTCCGGCGGTGATGCTGAGCGGTGCCGCCGTCTTTGCCTGGCCCCGCTGGACGCCTAAACTGTTGGCTATCCTGTCCACTTTCGTCAACACCGCCTGTTTAGTGCTCACGTTCAGTCGCGGCGGCTGGCTCGGCTTTGTGGCTGGCGGATTTGCCCTGCTGGTGCTGCTCGTGCAGTTTTGGAGTATTCGGTTCACGCCGTTTTGGCGACGCTGGGCGATTCCCACTTTGTTGGGTGGGTCGGTGGCATTTCTGTTGGTGGCGATCGCCGGACTTGAGCCGCTGCGCGATCGCGTGATGACCATCTTTGCCGGTCGCAGCGATAGCAGCAACAACTTCCGCATCAATGTGTGGATGGCCGTTATCGACATGATTAAGGCCCGGCCCATTTTGGGAATTGGCCCCGGCAACGACGCCTTTAATCAGGTATATCCGCTGTTCCAACGCCCCCGCTATACGGCCCTCAGCGCCTATTCCATCTTTTTAGAAATTGCCGTGGAAGCGGGCTTGCTGGGCCTGGCTCTGTTCCTGTGGCTACTGACAGTGACCTTTGGGCAGGGCTGGCGGCGACTGCAGCAGCTGCGCGCAGGGCAGTCGGTGCAGGCCTATTGGCTGATCGCGGCGATCGCTACGATGGTGGGCATGCTGGTTCATGGCCTGGTCGATACCGTCTGGTTTCGTCCCCAGGTTAGTACGCTATGGTGGCTGATGCTGGCGATCGTCGCCAGCTACTACAGCAGCCAACCCCCAGCCCTCTCCCCTAAATCATGACCGTCCCTGCTTCTCCGGCCACCTTCCCCAATTTTTTGCCCGCTAGCGTCAGCGGCCTGACTGAGGCCACCTCAATCGCGATCGCCCAGCAAATCCAGCAGGTTGAAATCACCACAGAACTCAGCTATCTGCCGGTGGCGACAACCTACGTACGGCAGGGCCAAGGCCAGCCGCCTTTGTTGCTGCTGCATGGATTCGACAGCTCAGTTTTGGAATTTCGTCGCCTCGTACCCCACCTGGCGGCTTTTCGAGAAACCTGGGCGGTGGATTTATTGGGATTTGGTTTTACTGACCGCACCATCACGCCAACGGTTTCTCGAGCGGCTATTAAGCAGCATCTCCATGATTTTTGGCAACAGGAAATCAAGCAGCCGGTGGTGCTGGTGGGAGCCTCAATGGGGGGCGCAGTGGCGCTTGATTTCACCCTGGCGTATCCCGACGCGGTTTGTCAGCTGGTGCTGTTGGACAGTGCCGGACTGGCAGCAGGGCCGGCCATGGGCAAATTGATGTTTCCGCCGCTAGATCGCTGGGCCACCGCCTTTTTGCAGACTCCGCGAGTGCGTCGCCGCATTAGCCGACAAGCCTATGCGGACAAGTCGTTTGTCACCGCTGATGCCGAGCTCTGCGCCGCCTTACACTTGGACTGTCCGAACTGGTCTGAAGCGCTGATTGCCTTTACGAAAAGTGGGGGCTACAACTTTTTGAGCGATCGCGTTACCCAACTCACCTTACCCACGCTGATTCTCTGGGGTCGCCAAGATCGGATTCTGGGCACCAAAGACGCCACTCGCTTCACCCAGCTTCTGCCCCACGCCACCCTAAATTGGCTTGACGACTGCGGCCACGTTCCCCATTTAGAGAAGGCTGAAACAACCGCTAGCCAGATCTGCGACTTTTTAGCTAGTCAAGAGGCTTAAGCAACCGTTATCATCCCATGCCACGGCGCAGCGGCATCAAGCCTCCAAGCCTTACCAGAGCTAGTCGTTTTGGCTACACGGAGAAGGCCGGACGTCTTCTAGATGTCCGGCCCCATCATCAAGGTGACAGCGAAACTGCCCCGACTCGCTAACGCACCTGCATGTAAACCGCTTCAGAAATGGTCGGAATTTCGGCATATTCACCCCGTACGGTCTGCACCAAGGAGTAGACCACCGCACCCAAGATGCCCAACAAAACGACGTTCAAGATGGTGTCAACAATCAAGCCCGTACCCAATGCCGGCACCAAAACCATGTTGAGAATGATCTGTCCCAAAATCAGGGCGATATCTAGCAAAATTGCCTGCATCGTGTTGAAGCGGATGAAGTGACTAATGTTGGTGTTACGAACTACCAGCGTTAGCAAAAGAATGAAAACGATGATGCCGGCGAAGGGAAACCCTGCA
>JBCCNE010000074.1:0-13317 GCA_039026015.1 Cyanobacteria bacterium P01_C01_bin.70
CGTCAAAATTGCTTCTGTGTGGGCTTCTAGAGCCTCGGCGATGGCCACAATCGCACGATTTTTAGCCTCAGTGGATAAAAGGGCAAGCTGCTGTGAGGCTGTGCGAACGCGCTGAGCAATGGGCAATAAATCGACCGAACTATCCGTATTGTTGGCGATTGCGACCTGAGATACCGTCATCGTGTCATTTCCTGAACCATCAGCAAACAACGATTTTAACAAAAGAGCCCGAATCAAAGCTGATTCGGGCAATGATAAACGTTCTCTGTACAAGGGCTAGCCGTAAGCTAAATCAACGTCAGTTCCGGATATTCGGCAATCATTTCGTCTGAAGTTAGCGTTTCGCCTGAAGCCTGAGGCGTCCAGATAATCTCAACGGCCAACAGGCGATCGCTCGAAATGGCTCCCAATGTACTGAGCGTTTGGCGAACATCCTGAGGCGAAGAAACTTTCGGCAAATTTAACTTCCCCTGAGTGGCCACAATCACTGACGCCACCATGTATTCACCAGGCTTGGTAGAAGCCAATTCGCCAGCCTCAGCCGCATTCGCATTGGCTTGTTGTAAGCGGCTGTTTACGTTGCTGACCACTTCTCCCGTCAGCTTACTGCGTTCAGCCAGCACCAACTGGTTAAACTGCTGCTCAGCTGACAGCAGCCGCGTTGATTCGGTTTTCACTGTGGCATATTGCCAATATTCCGGATGACGCAGCAGGGACAGCGTCGCCTCTTGCAAAACCTGAGTCAGCCCCTCAGACGAGGACGTATCAGCAGATAGCGCCATGCGGTTGAGATCGTCTTGCAAGTAGCGGGCTTCGGCTAGCAGCCCAATCTGCAGCTTCGCCACCGATACGGTCGGGTTTTCAGCCGCCGCATTGCTGGCGTTGTCGCCTAGTTCACGCACCGTGCGCATGATGAAATTGGCTAAACCAATGAAGAGGATAACGGTAAAGAGTCCCCCAAAGCCGCCCCCAAAGCCAAACAGCGGCAATAGGAAGGGAAAACCAAAGCCGCCGCCGGGATAGTAACCGCCACCGCTGGGCCCCCGATAAGAGCGGTTGGGCGAAATAGTGCGGCTGGGAGCGCGGAAGCTACCACCACCAATACGCCCGCCTGCGCGAGCCGCCCAGGCACTATCGGCATGGCCCAAAATTAAGACGCCCACTAAGACGATCGCCACAACGGGCTTGATTAAAGGTTTGAGATGCCTAAAGAGGTTTTGAAGCTTGTGACCCATAATGTTATCCACACTGTTTTATTGCCATCGGCGCACCAACCTAAAAAAGCCTTACGGTCATTAGCGCGATCGCATTTGATCATACTGTAACGTTTCTTGTCTAAGGCTTTGGTAGTCTTAATCTGATTTTTGGATGGGCAATTTCCCTACCAAAGGTGCTGATGTTGACTCGTCTGCTTTGGTCACTCAAAGATGGTCAAAAAGCCGTGATCGCTGAGGGAATAAACTCAGCGATCACGGCTGAAGTACAAACGCTAGAGTACTGATCGGCTAGTTATCCAAAGCCGGGGATCATATAGTCAGTTACTCGTAAAGCCAGTCCTTGGCTACAGGCGTCCAGTCAGTGAGTTCAGAGCCTTGGAACCAGAGCGCAATTTCCTTCTGCGCGGTCTCAACGGCATCGGAACCGTGGATGAGGTTACGGCCTACCGTGATGCCAAAATCGCCGCGAATGGTGCCCGGAGCGGACTCAATCGGCTTAGTGGCACCAATCATTTTGCGCGCCGCGCTCACAACGCTTTCACCTTCCCAAATCATGGCCACAACTGGCCCAGAGGTGATGAAGTCAACCAGTCCCGCAAAAAAGGGCTTGCCCTCGTGCTCACCATAGTGCTGCTTTGCCAGCTCGGGAGAAACCGCCATCAGCTTCATGCCAACGAGCGTAAAGCCCTTGCGCTCAAAGCGGCCAATTACTTCCCCTATAAGCCCCCGCTGCACTCCGTCGGGCTTAATCATAATGAACGTGCGTTCCACAGATTTGAACTCCTAACATGCGGATAATCCTCTCTATGCTGGGTAACAAAGAACCGTTTGTAAAGGCTATCGGAAGACAAATCATCGGGAATTCGAAATTAGGGGTTGAGGAATTGTAAAAGAGCCACAGCTAAAGGTTGTTTGCCCCTGCACCAGCGCCATCTCGCCGTCGCCCTGCCGACAGAATTAAGTTTCTGGCCTGATTCGCCAACAGAGTCTCGAAGCATGATCCCTGCTGGTGGCTGTCGGATGTCTAAGCTTTCACCGCCCAGGCAATCTTGCCACTGAAGCCATAAGACCTACGGAGGCACTATCCCAGAACTGCATACTGAATTCAAAATGAGCTGTCAGGCTGACATCGATTCAAGTAATTCGCGCAGCAAAGCCTCTGCTGAAAAATGACCGAAGCGGCAGATTTTGTCTGGAGCATGGCCACTGTGGAGCACAAGCAACGTGAAATGTGCCCGCGGCCTAGATTTTGCCCCCGGAAATTTTGCCAACTCACCGTCTCTATTAACTGGCTAAAGTCTTGAGGATGCTTGGAATGCAGCGTCTCCTTCCAAGGTTGGCCACGATCTTGGACTCGACCCTCGACAGCGTTGGCTGAAAATGTTCCCGGATTTATCAAGCTACTATGACAATATGACATTGCTGATTGGGACGGCTTAATTTGCCGAAAATTGCCCCCCCATTAGCTTTTATTAACAGTGATTGACCCTGACCGGTTTCCTAACGTGTTTCTTAGCGAGTCTCAGGAAATTCGCCATAGAACAAGAGCTTGTGAAACTTAGCCCCTTTTCAGGAGAAATCATTTATGTCTGCGATTGCCCCCCGCATCGACAGTACTCTGCTGCCTGAGACTGTTCTCAATCCGGCTGATAGCCATAATCCAGTTCACTTGGCGGAGCTACCTACCGATAACGCTGCGGAACTCGCGCTGCTCGCCCTTGATGAGCAGACTTTGACTCTAGCGGCAGCTTCAACTGATGCCGCCTGGGAAAATCATGCTGAGACCGCTTTATTAGAGTCAGCGATCGCTCTTGAATTTCTTGCATCCAGAGAACTGCCCATACAGCAGTCGATATCCGCCGATGACACGACTGATCCCTTAACGGGCACGGTGGATGAGTGGATAAACAGTACTCAGCGCTCCCGTAATGCGCTAGACCTGCCTATTGATCTTGAAGCGTCTGACAATGCTGCCGACTTTGACCCACTGATTGGCTATGGCTTAGTTGATGCAGCAGCAGCAGTTTCGGCCGCCCTGGGCCAAGTAATTGACACTGAAGTGCCTGATAGCAACGCAGTGAACTGGGGCAACGACCTTATCAACGCTCCAGAGGTTTGGGCAGAAGGCATTACCGGTGAAGGAGTAGTCGTCGCGGTTATCGATTCCGGCACCGATATTACCCATCCTGAACTATCGGGAAACCTGTGGACGAACGAGGGTGAAATCTTCGGCGATGGCCTTGATAATGACGGCAACGGCTTTGCTGACGACATTTATGGATGGAACTTTGAAGTCGGCCAGTTCGATAACCTGGTGCTTCCCGGCACCATGAATCCTGGCCAAGACCACGGCACCCACGTTGCCGGCATCATTGCAGCAGCCAATGACGGCGTCGGCATCACTGGCGTAGCTTACGACGCGCAAATTATGTCTATTCGGTTAGGGGATGTCGGGCCAGGCCCTACCGGCGAGTCCGTTTTTCTCAACGGCGGCAGCCTGATCGATGCCATCTACTATGCCGTTGATAACGGTGCTGATGTGATCAATATGAGCCTGGGAACGGGTCCTTCTCCAGCTTTAGAAGCGGCCTTAGCCTACGCCGCCAGCAAAAATGTTTTTGTTGTCAGCGCTGCCGGAAATAGCGGGACCAGCGCGCCTAACGCCCCCGCCAGTTATGCCGTGGAATATGGCGCTTCGGTGGGCGCGGTTGATAGCGGCGGTAACCTGGCCTTTTTCTCAAATCAGGCCGGTTTTGATCCCGATATCCAACACGTGACGGCCCCAGGAGTGAGCGTATATTCCACCCTACCCAATGGGGAATATGGCTTCAAAAGCGGCACTTCTATGGCGGCTCCCTACGTTGCCGGGGTAGTGGCGCTGATGCGGCAGGCCAATCCTGATCTGACAGTGGATGAAATTGGTGAGATCTTAATAACAACGACGGCTTAGGACCGGTTTCATATGAGGTAAATAACGTTGGGTCACACGACTATGCTCTTGTAAAAGAACCCTTTTCAGAGGTCTTGGGAGTAGATGATTTTAGATTTTGGATGTCCATTTTGCTTCGTACGGATAAGGCTGGAAGTTCTGGGTTTTCTGAGCTCCACATTCCCGATTCATGAACCATGCAGAATTTCAAATTCCTTACTCGACAAAGCTCTGACTTTCCCGCAGGGAACTCGGCATTTCCGATTCTGATCAGGCAGAAGGTAAGTTCCACCGGGCGGGCGGCGAGGTTTCCGTGATCTACAACACAAAAGCCCCAAAAAGTCTTGATCCCCCCTTGCAAATAGGAACTTCCCATCCCACACTGAAAGGTGTCAGCTCAAACTCAGTTGCGTGCAGTTGCGAGGTTCCTGGTGAAAAGAGTTTTATCAATTATTCTTGGTGGAGGTGCCGGTACTCGCCTCTATCCACTAACTAAGTTTCGGGCTAAGCCAGCTGTTTCTTTAGCAGGAAAATATCGTCTAATTGATATTCCTGTCAGCAACTGCATCAATTCTGAAATTCACAAGATTTACGTGTTGACGCAGTTCAATTCCGCCTCATTAAATCGCCATATATCGCGGACGTATCAATTTTCTCAGTTTTCTGAAGGGTTTGTGGAAGTTCTGGCGGCGCAGCAAACGCCAGAGAGCCCTAGCTGGTTCCAGGGTACGGCTGACGCCGTTCGCAAATATTTATGGATGTTGGAAGCATGGGATGTGGATGAGTTCCTGATTTTGTCTGGGGATCATCTTTATAGAATGGACTATTCTCTGTTTGTGGAACGTCACCGCAGCACAAATGCGGACGTGACGCTTTCAGTTGTCCCCGTCGATGAAAAGGTGGCTTCTAGCTTTGGGCTGATGAAGATCGACGGTACCGGACGAGTTGTTGATTTTTATGAAAAGCCAAAGGGCGATGCTCTAAAGCAAATGCAGGTTGATACGTCAACGCTGGGGCTGACGCCCGACCAAGCCAAAGCAAAGCCCTACATCGCCTCGATGGGCATTTATGTCTTTAAGAAGCAGGTATTGGTCGATCTGCTGCGCAAAAATCTGGAGCAGACAGATTTTGGCAAGGAGATTATTCCGAACTCTGCTAAAGACCATAATATTCAAGCCTACTTGTTTGATGGCTACTGGGAAGACATTGGTACGATTGAGGCTTTCTATCACGCTAATTTGGCGCTAACACAGCAGCCGCAGCCGGCCTTTAGCTTTTATCACGAGGATGCGCCGATTTATACGCGATCGCGCTATCTTCCCCCGACCAAGCTGCTGAATTGTCAGGTCACGCAATCCATTATCGGCGACGGCAGCATTCTCAAAACCTGTCAGGTAAGCCACTCAGTGATTGGCCTACGCCAGCGCATTCATGAAAACTGTGTGATTGAAGATGCGCTGCTGATGGGGGCTGATTATTATGAGCCGCTGTCAGAAAGTAGTCGCCATTTAACTCGCGGCAAAATCCCTATAGGCATCGGTGAGGGCTCTGTAATTCGTCAAGCAATTGTTGATAAAAACGCGCGCATCGGCCGCAACGTTCAGATCGTCAACAAAGAAGGCATTGAAGAAGCCGAACGCGAGGATCTGGGCTTTTATATTCGCAGCGGCATTGTGGTGATCCTGAAGAATGCGGTGATCCCCGACGGCATGGTAATTTAGCCTTCCTGTGTAGCGGTAGCATAGCCGCAGCGAGTGTATTGATGGTTGGATGATTGGTCTGAGCAGGCTGGAATGTTTTTGCTGGCTTTCCCGTTAGATTGCATTCTTCGCTGTATGCCTGGGATGTTAGGGCGCTCACGCCTGGATTACTTCGATGGCTTTACCCAGGCATTCGCGCTTCCAATCGATCGCTTGATCAAATTAGAATGATTTGGCAGCATCCATCCTTTACGAAAATGGGGCGATCGCGCTGAAGTTTTTAAGGTTGCCTGCACTGGGAGACCGCCGATGACCGATACGCCTAAAGTCGTTGCCAGTCCTGAAGAGAAGCGGACCGCGATCGCGGCGCTTAATGCCTTCCGCGATTCTCCGGAGCCAGGAGTTTGGCCGCATTTAGATAAAGAAGCAATCGTTGAAGCGATGCGCATCCGCTTGCACAATCCTTTCAGAGTTAATCAGGGACAGCAGCCGTTTTGTGGCCCGGCTTCCGTCCTGTTTGAACTGATTCGCAAGTTTCCGCTGCGGTATGTTCAGCTTTGTCAGTCGCTGTATGAAACTGGCGGCTTTCAGGCCAAAACGCGTCGCATTCAGGCTTCTGAATCTCTGCGACAAGCTAGTCAGGGAGAACTGCGCATGGGGCCAGCCGATTGGCTAGTGTTGGCGACTCTGCGAGAGTCGGAGAACTTTTTGTTCCCTGTTGAGCCCAATGCCCCCGAAATTGTCCGCAACATTGCCGGCATGACCAAATTCTGGGAAATGAAAGGCTGGGTACGGGAGATTTTGCACTATCCCCGAGTGGAATACTTTCACACCTATGTTTGGCGCGATTTAGCCGCGCTGAAAAAGTCCCAGACGGTTCTTGACCAGGGCGGTGTGGCCCTCGGACTGATTACCGCAGAAAATTTGCTTAGCGATCAGCCATCCCGCCTCACCGTGCCCAACCACTGGGTTGCGCTCGTAGGCAACACCGACATCCAAAAAGGCACCTTTTGGCAGCATGACAGCGGTCACGTTAGCTTTGACGTCTTTACCTGGGCCAAACGCGTCACGATTGCAGCGAATGAGGGCGTTTTTGAAGATGCTTTTTGGGGAGTCGTGCTCGGTTACGACGCCTAGTCACTGAGAACAAGCTGCCGCCCGACAATTGGCGACGCCGACTTGCTGACACATGTGGGCTAATGGGCAGACACGACAGCGGGGCGATCGCCCCTGGCAAATATGTTTCCCAAACGGCACCAACAGGCGGTTGATTTCGACCCAGTATTCCTTGGGCAAGGTTTGTTCCAGCGCGGCCATTGTCTTTTCTGGAGTTTTGGTGGCGACGTAGCCCCAGCGATTGGTGACTCGGTGAACGTGAATATCAACGCTGATGCAGGGATAGCCCATTGCCACTCCCAGCGCCAAATTCGCACACTTAGGTCCAACGCCCTTGAACTGAGTCAATGTTTCGAAATCAGCGGGCAACTGTCCGTCAAATTCAGTCAGAATGCGCTGTGAGAGGGTGTGGATCTGCGCTGCTTTATTTTCGGGAAAGGTTGAGCGGCGAATCAAATTGAGAATTTCGTCAACGCTCAGCTGCACCATTTCTATTGGCGTGCGAGCTCGCGCAAACAGCCGCCGCGAAACCGGCACGCTTACCTCATCGTAAGTGCGAATGGAAATGATGCAGGATATCAACTGCTCATACAGCGAGTTGAACCCTTCGTCTGCAAGCTGAAACATGGCGGCTTTAGGAAAGGGCTCAACGGCTTTGCGGAGAAGCGGGATGGCTTGGCCAATATCGAATAAAGAAGCAACCGTCACGGCAATTTTAAGATAGACGCCTTTTTCATCATGACGACTTTTGGCGATCGCTGCCGGCCATCCAACATCCCATGCCGGAGCGGCATTTTGGTTGCTGCTGGCTGGCTAGAAGAATAATGATATTCTCAAAATGCCTTGCCCTGACAACCCCCATACCTATCCATCTTCAGATCCTGATGCTCTCACGCCCATTCACTCACTCACTCCCCCACCTGCCAGGCCGCATCAAAAAAGTCGTATTCACACTGCATGGCATAGCGAAACGTCTCCGCGACCAACTGATTGTCAGGGCTGTACTGATCGGCGATCGCCTCTAACTGGGCTGCTAACGGTTCGAAGTCATCGCTGCTGTAAGTGCGCACCCAGTCACTGTAGAGATGATCAGGAATGCCCTGCTGAGCAAGAGATTGACCAATATAGGCGTAAAGCCGCATGCAAGGAGACATGGCGATCGCGGTCACGCCCACTGCCTGACTCCAGGCAGTGGCCAGCAGGAAGTCCGTGTAGCGCCGCGTTGCGGCCCCTGGCTGCACCACCGCTAGTGAAACACCCCAGGTTTGTGCATAGTTCTCGTGCAGCTTCAGTTCGCTCAAGACGCCCCCAGCCAGCTCATGGAAGGTCATAAACCCCTGCCAGTCAGGAGTTTTGGCGGCGGCAACGCTATACGCTCGGGCAAATGCTTCCAGAAAAAAGGCGTCTTGCCCCACGTAGTAGGCAAACTTAGTTTTGGCCAGGGAGCCATCATAGATGCCCTGCACAAAGGGGTGGGTAAGCGAAGCCTGAGCCAAATCTTGGTTTGCTTGCCAAAGGCGCTGGGACAAATTCATGACAAAGTCGTGTGAGCAACCCTTTTCTTGTACCTGAATTTGGGGACATCCTTCATGTTTGCTACCCTCATCTGCTCCTCACCATCTGCCAAACTTATTTTCCCCCGGGATCACTGCAGGGCGCTTAGCCGATCTGAACCTATGGGCAACTCCGATGGACACGCCCCGCCATGACTTAACTCCGGTCACTCATAACAGTGCAATGCGGCTGTTCAATATTTATTGAGCCGTTTGGCTGCCTTGCCCAACCGACCCAAACCCAAGATATCTCTCCAGGATGACCCAAAGGCCCTCGGTTGAACCTATGCACACCCGGGGCTCGCTGGTGAAATTTCATTCGCCTCGCAAGCTTTGTCCCTGCCAGGACCAGCAAAATTCGGTATGGTGATTTTCTTTAGAATGTTCAATGCCTGCAATCGCATCACGGGCACAAGCTCATTTTCCGCCCCTAAACTTCGCCCGCTGGACTCTCACCCTTTCACCTTACGCAATACAAACAGGCTGCCTTGATTGCCGCGACCAATGCGCATATCGTCGTCCAGGTAGGTGACTTCCAGCCAGCCCGATTGGCGATCGCTGTTGATGCGAAAGTCAATACCCTGCCAAAAAGGAAACTTATCCTGACTTTGCAGCTTTTGAATAAAGCTTTGGGGATTTTCATACTTCAGGAGTGACTGTAGGCCAAACACTCCTCGCTCAAACCCGACATTGACCCGCTGGGTAGAAACGGCCTCAAACTTGGCGCCGACAGAAACCAAGCCATTGAGCGGCGACAGTCCCACGACCTCTGCAATGTTGTAAATGCGAGCTTCATCGAGATACACGCACTGATAAATTTGCCCCAATTTATAAAGCGGGAAGCGATCAATGCCCAACAGTTCATCACTGGTGGTGTAGAGCAGTTGCCAGATGCCGTTGAGCAGTTCCTTGGCGGCGAAAGGCTCGGGGTGAGGATTATGGCCCTCGAGTTGGGTCGCCAGACTTTGAATTGCCTGCTGATCTTGATCGGAGGCGAGGATGCCGCGATTGGTTGAGGCGATCGCCTCTAACAGTTCCGTCTTGCCCAACATAAGGTAATTTCGTGAGGATTTGTAAAGAATGCGATCGCTGTGACGAAAGCGTGTAAGGTTACGTGAGCTTTGGTTGACATTTTCTCAACCGTCAGTTATCACTCCGATGTTAGACTCATAGTCTGGACCTGATGCTTATCCATGCAGCTCACGAATAGGATACCAGCGGTTTTGTTAGATTGCTGCTGTTCGGTAAGTCGTTTGAGCAATTTGGTGACATCGATTTCTTTTATTTGAACTGAGTTTTCCATGACCTACAATCCTTCACTGCGTATCATTTCCCGTAGCCAAACGGCTGATGTATTGCCGACGCAAAAAGAGCCCTCTATTTTGACTTGGCTCGAAGGCACCGGACGACTCAAGCCGCGCGAAGATGTCGCCGCTGTCGATGACGACCGAGAAGAAGAAAGCGAAGAAATCGACGATCTGATGGGCGACTCAAGCAAAGCCTTTGATGATGACGATGATGATGATCTCAGCCTTGGCGACGACGACTAAGTATTCTTGGGAACTTGTGTTGGTCAATGTCAGCGCCTAATCTGTCTCCAGAGCAGAAATTCCTGAGTGCTTGATCTAGCCGCCGTAAATGCTGTCAAGACCGTGTTTGTGTGGTGTTTTTGATGATCGAAAAGCCTGAGCGTAACTAGGTGTGAGTTACTTCTGAGGCAGTGGTGTAGAGGCAGTGAGGAGCAGGCTCCGTTGTGGATGCAAAATTTTTATCAAAAAGGCCGGTGGCGCTAGCCGCCCTGTCTGGAAAAAAGCTATTGGTGCTGGTGAGTGCGGGTGTTCTATTAATTAGTTTAGGGCTCGACGGGTATGCCGGACGATTGGGCAGCGTCGAGTCTTTGTCCCTACCCTTGAGCCTAGCCTGGGCCGCTGCCGCGATCGCGGGCTTTTGGGTGCTGCCCCTTCTCAGAGCCTTAAAGACCGGGCAGTTCATCCGGGAAGAGGGACCCCAGGCGCATCTTAAAAAAGCCGGTACCCCGACGATGGGCGGCATCTTTTTTGTGCCGGTGGGCGTGCTGGTGGCGATCGTCTTAACGGGCTTTTCCCAGACGGCGCTGGCGGCAGGGGCCATGACCCTTGCCTATGGTTTTATCGGCTGGCTGGATGATTGGCAAGTGCTACGCCGCCGGTCCAATAAGGGAATTTCTCCCCGCATGAAGCTGGCTCTGCAAATCGGCTTCGCGGTGGCGTTTTGTCTTTGGGTCATGGCAACTCAACCGGCGGCCCTGACGCAGCTCAGCCTGCCGTTAGGGCTTTCGCTGCCATTAGGACTGCTGTTTTGGCCGCTAGCCGGTTTTGTGTTGGTGGCGGAAAGTAATGCCACTAACCTGACCGATGGCCTAGATGGCTTGTTGGGCGGCACTGCGGCAATCGCCTTTGTCGGCCTTGGTGCTGCGGTAGCACCAACCCATCCCGAACTGATGCTGTTTTGTGGGGCCATCAGCGGCGCTTGCCTGGGCTTCCTGATTCACAACAGCAATCCAGCCAAAGTGTTCATGGGCGATACGGGCTCCCTAGCTTTGGGGGGCGGGTTAGCGGCAGTGGGCATTCTGACCGGCAATCTGTTTGCCCTGCTAGTGGTCACCCTGCTCTTTTTTGCCGAAACGCTTTCGGTCATTATCCAAGTGTCTTATTACAAAGCCACCAAAGGTCCTGACGGCAAGGGTAGGCGCTTTTTTCGCATGGCCCCGCTGCACCACCATTTTGAGCTGTCCGGCTGGTCAGAACTGCGGGTCGTGGGAACGTTCTACGCAGTGACGGTGGGTTTAGTGGCGATCGCCCTACTCATAAGCTAATTCTGAGGCTGAAGAACAAATGCTTAAGCTTCATCCGAATGCTATCGACGTCACTCGGCAAGAATACTAAGGGACTAAATCGGGTCTAAACAGCTCCACTATCACATATCCTAAACCCTGATTCTCTCGTTACAGTTACTTGCTCGCTTCCACTTGATTCCGCGTGAGTAGTTGCGCTTCGACGCAACTTTTCAAATATGAAAAGCTCGATTTGCATCAATGCGAGACACATTTGCTCACACTTGAGAAGGTGAAACTTGCCGACTGGGAATTTGAATTGTAAAAGTTGTCCCAGTCCCTAGAGCTGTATCGCACAGTAACTGCCCACCATGACGTTCGGTGACAATCTGGTAGCTGATGGACATGCCCATACCCGTACCTTTGCCCACCGGCTTGGTTGTAAAGAACGGATTGAAAATCTGCTGCTTTACTGTCTCAGGAATACCGGAACCGTTGTCTGCGATTGCAATCTCAACCCACTGCGTATCCATCATTGAAGTGCTGATAGTGATTTGTAGGGGTTTTTGCCCAGGGTGTTCTTCAGTTTTTTGCTCCTGGCATGTATCTTCCAAAGCATCAATGGCATTAGCCAATATGTTCATGAATACTTGATTAAGCTGCTCAGGGTAGCACTCAACTAAGGGCAGATCTTTATAATTTTTGACTACCTGAATTTCGGGTCGATGGCGGCTTGCCTTTAGCCGATTTCCCAAAATCAGCAGAGTGCTGTTCAATCCCTCGTGAATGTTGACCGCCTTAAACGCTGCTTCATCCATACGGGCAAAGTTACGCAGGGAGAGCACGATTTCACGAATTCGATCGGTGCCCAGCCTCATTGACCCCAGCAATTTGGGCAAGTCTTTGCACATGAAGTCCAAATCGATGTCTTCTATTTCATCGCTGATGGCCGCTGGGGGGTTGGGGTGGTGTTGCTGATAGAGAGACAACAACCCCAGTAAATCCATTGCGTAGCCTTGAACGTGGGAGATATTACCGTGAATAAAATTCACTGGGTTATTGATTTCGTGGGCAACGCCGGCAACCAGTTGTCCTAAACTCGACATCTTTTCATTTTGGATCAGCTGTAACTGCGCTTTCTTCAAATCAGCTAAGGTCGTCGTCAGTTCATCAGTACGAGACTGCAATTTCGATTGAGATGCTTTTAGATCGTAGGTGTACTTACCAACCCATTCAATTAACTGATTCAGCGCGGCGGCAACGGTGCCGACTTCATCCTCACTGGAGATGCTTACCCGTAGATCAAAGTTTTCGTCGCGGATGACCTGCTGAGCCAATCTTTCTACCAACTTGAGTGGGCGGTTAATGGCGCGGCTTATAATCAACGCCAACAGGACCGCTGCTACCAGCGAAGCCACCGTACTAACCAAAATGATCTGGTTGCGCAGGTCATTGGCCGCAAGTACCGCTATTTGGGCTTTGATATACTCTTCACGGCTCGTTTCAATCAGACCAGAGAGTTCGTCAGAGATGCCATCGTAGGTGATGGCCAAATCGCTGTTGGTAAAGGCAAGGAGCCGCTGCTGGGTGGCTTCAATCTCGGCAGGGGTATTCAGGCTAGTGGGGGCAAGAGCCTCTACCAAACTCATCAGCTCTTGTGCATACGTAGTGGCGACTCCGTCATAGGCCTGCATAAAGGCAATCACTTCGGCCTCGAAGTCATCATTCTGCGACGCTTGCGCTCCTCCTTCTGCCAGGAAAATATTAATGTCAGTCCAGTATCGTTCAATAGTGGCAGCATGCTCAAGGATATGGCTGTATTCGTCCTGAAAATCTTCAGGGAAGGCGCTCAGGGGGATCAACTGCTGCTGATGGGTACGCGCCTGTAACACTGCTGCTTGCAGGCCAGAGAGCAGGGACATTTTGGTCTGGGCATGGTCCTGTTGGGCTTGAGCTTGGGACTGAAGTTGATTGCCGATGAGCACGCCCA
>JBCCNE010000075.1:0-13230 GCA_039026015.1 Cyanobacteria bacterium P01_C01_bin.70
TGACATGGAAGCCTATCTCACGATTAGCACTCACTTTAGCGCCGCTCACCGGTTGGCTTTGCCGACCTTGAGTTTTGAGGAAAATGTAGAAATTTACGGCAAATGTGCCCGTCCCAACGGTCACGGTCACAATTATCATTTAGAAGTGACGGTGAAAGGGGATATCGATCCTCGCACCGGCATGATTGCGGATTTGGTGGAGTTGCAAACGGCAATTGATGATTACGTTGTGGAGCCGTTTGACCACACCTTCCTCAACAAAGACATCCCTTATTTTGAGAAGGTCGTACCCACTGCCGAAAACATCGCCGTCCATATTCGTGATTTGCTGCGAGAGCCCATCGCGCAAACTGGCGCACAGCTCCACAAAGTCAAGCTAATTGAGAGCCCCAATAATTCTGCTGAGGTTTACTGCACGGCAGATACTGTTCCCGGTGTGCTGGCCGCTCAGCAAGAGCTGGCAACGGTTTAAGTCCGCAGTACGGCGATTCTGCGAGGATTTATGGGGAGTGCTCCCGCTTCTCCACAATCATCTGGGCGCGATCGCTCATCCAGTAGCACTAACCTATCAGGCTAGTCAGCAGACTAGGTGGTCACCAGTCTCAGGCTGGTATTGCTGCTAGCTGTATAGACTGGCAAACCGAGGTGAGACTACTTATTATTGCATTGCCGAAAAAGCTGCGTGTCATGGACATCCTTGAGCAATTGGCCAGCCGCATTGTGGGTTGTTTGGGACTGCCGATATCGCATCGGCCACCGTGTCCTCGATAGTCCACACTCTAATATTCAGGAATGTCCATCGCCTCATAGTCTTTAAACTTGCGGGCATAATCATCGGGCCAATACTGGCCAGGGAGAGCGCTAATCTGAGCTTCACGTGTTTGCAACAGAGGCTCACCACAGGCGGTGGGCATGTTTGCCCCTAAGGCAAAAAAAAGGGAGCAGCCGTGCAACTGCTCCCAAGATGCTTCACCACGAATTGAAAGAACTAAACAGTCAGATGCCCCTAAACCGTTTCCTTGCGCGATCGCTTCTGCGCTAGTAAACCCGCTGCCACAGCTCCTAAACCCAGCATTAAAGCAGGCTCGGGCACTTTTTCGACTTCAACACTTTTGAGGAAAAAGTCATCATTGAAGCCGATGACAGTAAAGCCAAACTGGTCTCCGATGGTTTCAAAGGGTGTGAAATCGAAAGTACCAATACCGAAATCAAATATATTGCCACCGGGGATATCGGCATCAACAGTTGCAGAACCATCAACGAACAGCCTGAAATCGTCGTTGAAGCCAACCCGGCTGAACGTAGCAGAAATTAAGTCAACTGTGCTGTCGAATAAAAGATTAAGCGTTTCATCTGGCCCAAAGCCATCAGTTTCAAAATCATCAGCGGAACCATCAAGAAAAACGCCTACCCCATTAGGGCCGCGAGCCACTGAACGACTGTTACCATTCTCGTCGCTACCGTTGATTGTTAAACCAATGCCATCTTCTTGCAGAAAAAAGGATGAGCTAACCGTAGGAAAGCCACCAAGGTTAAAAGTAATTGCTTGAGCCGCTTCTAAGTTAAGGGTGATGACGCTTAAAGTCGCTGCTGTACCTGCGATCGCAGCTTTGAAAAACATGTTTTCCATTTGTCTCTTTAACCGAACTGTCAATTTTTATAAAGACACGACAGCAAAGCTCCTTAGCCCATCAAGGCTAATGCTGAGCCTTGGTAGGGGCATAATTTAGTCGGCAAACTTCAGCAGAAGTCCGGCTTTTAAGGAGCTGTTGCGGTAGAGACCTGATTTTGTGGAGGCGATGAAGAATACGCCCGTTGCTAAGTCCATTAATTTTTAGCGGATGTCTCCTACGTGTGGAAATGTGTTTGGGGCAGGTTCATAAAAAAAATACAAAGCGTTCAATAAATACGGGCGTGTTCCTGCGTATATCTAAAGTTACTGCAAAGATAGGGGGCGCCAGCGGACATCTCCTACTGTCTCGGCCCATCAAAAAAGCGGCCTCTCTGAACTGAGAAGCCACTCTTTGAATCGTTCAGCGCTCCAGGACAGGGCGCAATATTGTTGTCCCAGGTTTTAATAAAGAACGGATTAATGCGATTACTTACAGCGCCATCGTTATCGAGTCGATAAAGGGCCAGGCGATCGCTGACATGACTTCAGCTTCCGGCCTCTGCGACAAAAATTCTTTACGGTCATTGGCCGAACCCGCTTCTAGCCAGACAAAAGGGAGCAGCTTGGCAACTGCTCCCGGATGCTTCAATACGATTTGAAGAACTAAGCAGCTAGATGCCTTAAGCTGCTTCTTTGCGCGATTTTCTTTGCGCTAACAGACCAGCCGCAACCGCACCCAAGCCCAGCATCAAAGCCGGCTCAGGTACCTTTTCGACTTCTACGCTCTTGAGGAAGAAGTCATCATTGGTACCACTTACGGTAAAGCCAAACTGGTTTCCTTCAGTCATAAAAGACGTGAAATTGAAAGTCCCGATGCCCGCATCGATGGAATTAAAAGTTCCACCAGGAATATCGGTATCGACAGTTTCAGAGCCGTCGACGAATAGCTTAAAGTCGTCATTAAAGCCGACTCGACTAAACGTGGCGGAGATTAAATCAACCGTGTGGTCGAACAAGAGATTCAGCGTCTCATCTGGCCCAAAGCCATCGATTTCAGGGTCATCGAAAGACCTTGGAAGACGAACGCCCATTCCGTTTAAACGGCGAACAACATTACGGTCGCTGCCATCCTCAGCACTGCCAGTAATTGTCAAGCCAATACCATCTTCTGTGATTGAAAAAGATGAACGGCTGTCATTCGACCCACCTAAATTGAATGAGACTGCTTGAGCTGCATCTGGGGTCAAAGCCATGACTCCCAAAGTGACAGCCGTAGTTGCGATCGCAGCCTTGAACATTGCGTTTTTCATTTGCTCCTCTATTACCAAATTGTTGATTTTCACAAGGACATGAGAGCAACAGTTCCTGGACACGCCGAAGCTGACATCTAGCACAGATAAAGTGCATGATTTAGATGTCCAACTTAAGTAATAATGCGTACTTCTCAGAAACTGTTGCGGTAGAAACCTGATTTTGTGTAGGTGATGGGGGGCAATACCTACTGCTGAAACAATTACGTTTTAACGATTTTTACCTAAATAAGGAACCGCTCTCAAAGCAAGTTTATCAAAACAATACAGAGTTCGAATAAATACTGTCGAACATCTACGTGTATCTAAAATTACTATGAAGGCGGCATCTCTAACGGATATTTTCCATCATCTTGGCCGCATAAAAAAGCTGCTCCTCAATATAGAGAAGCAGCGTTGTTAAGTCCTTTGGCGCCCTTATATGAAGCGCTAGGTCGTTGTCTCAGTTTTAGTAATCGAAGTCGCCGCCCATGCCAGCGCCAGCGCCAGCGCCTTCCTTCGGCTCAGGCTTATCGACCACGATGCACTCAGTGGTCAGCACCATACCGGCAATAGATGCCGCATTTTGCAGGGCTGAGCGAGTCACTTTGGCAGGGTCAACGATACCCGCATTTAGCATGTCAACGAACTCGCCGTCGGCCGCGTTGTAGCCGACGTTGAAGTCCTTCTCTTTGACGCGCTCGGCAATGACCGCACCATTTTGGCCAGCGTTTTCAGCAATACGCTTTAGCGGCGCCGTCAGAGCCCGAGTCACAATCTGCGCGCCAATCAGCTCTTCACCAGAGAGGTTGCTGCCGGCCCAGGTTTCTAGGTCAGGAGCCATATGCGCTAGGGTAGTGCCGCCACCCGGAACAATACCTTCTTCAACGGCTGCCTTGGTGGCGTTGATGGCATCTTCGAGACGCAGCTTGCGATCCTTCATTTCAGTCTCGGTAGCGGCACCGACCTTGATTACTGCAACACCGCCAGAGAGCTTGGCCAGACGCTCTTGCAGCTTTTCCTTGTCGTAAGAAGACTCGGTTTCATCAATTTGACGACGGATTTGCTCACAGCGAGCCTTCACAGACGCCTCGTTGCCTTCAGCCACCAAGGTAGTGTTGTCTTTGGTAATGGTGATGCGGCGCGACTGGCCTAGCATGTCAATCTTGGCGCTTTCCAGCTTGAGGCCAGTGTCTTCACTGATCACCTGACCGCCCGTAAGCACGGCCATATCTTCAAGCATGGCTTTGCGGCGATCACCAAACCCAGGTGCTTTCACCGCCGCCACGTTTAGGACGCCGCGCAGACGGTTAACCACGAGAGTCGCTAGCGCTTCCTTCTCGATGTCTTCAGCAATAATCATCAAGGGCTTGCTGGCGCGAGCCACCTGCTCCAGAATGGGCACCAAGTCTTGAATCAGGGTGATTTTTTTGTCGGTGAGCAGCACGTAGGGCTCATCCAGAACGGCTTCCATGCGCTCGGTGTCGGTCGCAAAGTAGGGAGAAATGTAGCCCTTGTCAAAGCGCATACCCTCGGTGACCTCCAGTTCGGTGGTCATGGATTTGCCCTCTTCCAGGGAGATCACGCCTTCGCGACCAACCTTGTCCATCGCTTCCGCAATCATGGCACCGACTTCGTCATCATTCCCCGCAGAGATAGTGCCGACCTGACTGATCGCGCTGGAATCTTCGACGGGACGAGCCTGCGCTGCAATGGCCTCCACCAAGTAAGCGGTGGCTTTGTCGATACCGCGCTTTAGAGAAATGGCGTTGGCACCGGCTGCTACGTTGCGCAGACCTTCCTTCACCATCGCGTGGGCCAAAACCGTAGCCGTGGTGGTGCCGTCCCCAGCCGCATCGTTGGTCTTAGATGCGGCCTGACGGATCAGGGAAACGCCGGTATTTTCAACATTATCTTCGAGTTCAATCTCTTTAGCGATGGTGACACCGTCATTGATAATTTGCGGAGCCCCAAATTTTTTCTCAAGCACGACGTTGCGACCCTTGGGGCCGAGGGTGACACCGACGGCCTCAGCCAGCATATCCATCCCTTTCTCAAGGGCACGACGGGCGTCTTCGTTGTAAATAATCTTCTTTGCCATTGTTGGGTTCCTTTCTTGCGAGGAGTTAAAGAGTGTGGAATTCAGAGATCAGAATTCGGAGTTCGAAATGTCCTATTGGAGATTGAGCGACTAATTTAGATGCCCAAAACCTCCGAGAATTCTAGTTTTGAGCAAGAGCAGGGCAGAACAGACTTGCGGCACTCTGCACGGTGAATTCTACAAACTGTGGTCTGATGTCTGCTGTTTTAGCTGCGTTAGCCCAAGGTTGCCAGTATGTCTTTCTCGGACAGCAGGACATGCTCCTTGCCTTCAAGCTTGAGGTCAGTACCGGCATACTTGGAGTACAACACTTTGTCGCCAGGCTTAAGTTCGGGGGCTTGACGACTGCCATCATCGTTGGGCTTGCCGGGGCCAACAGCAACGATTTCGCCAACCTGGGGCTTTTCTTTGGCGGTGTCGGGCAAGAGGATGCCGCCAGCAGTAGCTTCTTCAGATTCGCTGACTTTTACCAACACGCGATCGCCCAAGGGAGTCAGTTTGGACGCACTCAAAGTAATAGCTGCCATTACAAATTCTCCAGATACGCTACACCGAGGTGATTACGTGCTTATCTAGCAGTAGTCATCGCTTGACTACGCCGCCAGAAAATTAGCACTCTCACGCTCCGAGTGCCAATTTAGAACTTTGTAGGGGGCAACTACAACAGCGAAATAAGTGCGGTTTCCCGAACTGAGCGTAATCAGGGTGAATTAATCGATACAGCCCCCCTCCACTGAGCCAGACCCATGCTGAAATTTCACCGTCAATGGCCTGCGATCTCGTTCTTCAGCAGCCTTGGCATCTTCCTGTCCCAGTCTGCTCTGTTCGCTAGCCCCATCGTGCCTCAAGCGGATAGTCAGACCCAGGTGCAGCAGGTCGGCAACGAATTTACTATCACGGGCGGTGTCACCTCAGCCGACGGTCAGGCCCTCTTTCACGCCTTTGAACAATTGGGGCTATCGCAGGGACAGATTGCGACCTTTCTCGCACAGCCGGATGTGCAGTCAATTTTGGGTAGTGTGCTGGGCGGTGACGCCTCTTATATTAATGGTCTTCTGCAAGTGGCCGACAGTTCGGCGGATTTGTATCTGATCAATCCAGCGGGCATTCTCTTTGGTCCCAATGCTCAGATCGACCTAGCAGGGTCGTTTGCCGCGACGACGGCCAGTGGGGTGCTGTTTGATGATGTGATATTCAGCGTGCTGAGCGGGGATGATTTTAGTCAGGTGGCGGGCACGCCTGCGGGCTTTGTTTTCGCCATGGATGAGGCGGGGACGCTAGTGAATGCGGCTGACCTGAACGTGGCTGCTGGGGAATCAATCACGTTGATTGGTAGTCAGGTGGTTTCGACCGGTACGCTGACTGCACCAGGCGGAGAGATTACGATCGCAGCCATCCCGGAAGCCGGCATCGTGCGCATTAGCCATCCAGATATGGTGCTGAATCTGGAAGTGGCGACGCTGCCGGAGGGGACAATCGCTGGCCCGCACTCCACTAGTCCGCTTTCTTTACCGGCGCTGCTTACTGGAGTGCCAGACTCTTTGGCAACTGGGGTGGCAGTGCAGCCCGACGGCACCATTGCTCTGACCAACAGTGACACGCCTGTTTTGCCGGTAGCGGGCAGCGCAATCGTGTCCGGCAGTTTGAATACCGCCAGCACTCAGGGGGGCGACGTGGCCTTGGTGGGCGATCGCGTGACGCTGCTCGATGCGACGGTTAACGCCAATGGTGATATCGGCGGGGGGACGGTGCGCATTGGTGGCGATTTCCAGGGCCAGCCAACGCTGCCGGGTTCCTCTCTAACCTATGTGGACGCAAGCAGCCGTATCACCGCTAATCCCGGCATTGAGGGGAATGGGGGAAGAGTCATTCTCTGGTCAGATGGGACAACCTCTTTTGCCGGTGAAATTGCAGTGAACGGCGGCGAGACTAGCGGTGATGGAGGCTTTGTGGAGGTTTCGGGTGCCCAGACTCTGATCTATAACGGGACAGTGACGGCGATCGCTCCCGACGGCCAAATCGGTACGCTGCTGCTGGATCCCACTGACATTACCATTCGCAACGGCATGGCTGATGGGGATGATTTAGGCGCTTCCGACACCCTACTTACCGCAACCGATATTATGGCGACTGACCCTGGTCCCAGCGTCATCTTCGAGTCGGAACTGGAAAATACGCCTGGTACGGTTGATTTGGCGATTCGCGCCAGCAACAGTATCACCGTTGAGGATCTGGCCGATGATGCCCTCACCTTTCAAACCGATGGGGTCGCCCCCGGTAGCATTACCTTTGAGGCCGGGGGGCCGTTTCAAATGGCAGATGCCAACGATGCGATTGTGGCGCCGGCGCGATCGCTCACCATTACTGCCGGCACCATTACCGCTGGCCATATTGACGCCACCAGCCCCAGCTTTAGCCTGCCGGGGGGGACGGTGACTTTGAACGCGGCTGGAGCGATTGTGGCGGGTGATATTGTGACATTGGGCGACGACACTGGCGCCGGCAGTGGCGATGTGGTGGTGACCGGCAGCCGCTCACAGGCGGGGCGAATTCGAGCCGGTGGTGGGTTTGCTAACCCCAGCCGGGTCGAACTCACTGCTACTAGTGGCGATCTGATTGTCGAAACCATTACCGCTGGGGGCGGCGGCATCGATATCGACGCGGCTGGCCGATTTCAAGCCCGAGATAGTTTCCTGCCGGCGGCTGCGGGTACTGAACTGCAGGCCACCGATACTGAGCTGATTGACTTCTTAACGCGAGGCGAGCCTGAACTCGTATTTGATGCCGGTCTGGTCGATTCTGGCGATCGCGTATCCGTCGCCATTCCCACCAGTATTCTGGCAAGCCCCAGCACCGCTGGTGACGGGCCCATCTCTATTCGTCATGGTGGTCAAGCCGCCACTTTTAGCGGCGATGAGATCACTATTCAAGGTACGGGAGCCAATCCCGACGTTCAGTTTGTCATCGGCCCCAATAATGACCACACGATTGACATCAATACGTCGGTCTCACCAGCAACAGGAAATTTTTTCGGCTTTACAACTCTGTTCCCAGCCGGCACGTTTCCTGATGATGTGAATGGCACCACCGGCGCCATCATCCGATTTCGGGGGGATGCGTTTATTGTGACCTCGTTCCAAAACCAGCCGTTTGTGCCAATTGTAGAGCCGCCGCCTGGGGAAATGCCTGGCAGTACACCCGGCAGCACGCCAGGGACAACCGATCCCGGTTCAGGGATGAATGGTGGTGCTGGCGGCTCGCCAATTGCCGACACGATTGCCGCTGACACCACTACACTAGAAAACCTGGATGAGGACAGTGCCAATTCTGAGACGCTGGCGGACGCTGCCGACTCGGCCGAACTCTCTACCGACGAAGCGACTGCAGAGTGCGAAGCGGTGATCGCCAGCCGTTCCGCCAGTAGGGTCGAGATTGAGGGCACCTGTGAAGCGCCAACGTCAGCTGAGACTGGCGAATAGCGCTGTTCCTGAACCCAAGTATTTGCCCATGATGTGGCCTTCGACTAAGCGAAAATTCTGGCGGCAGCTGCTACTGGTGCTGCTGGCGGCGCTGCTATCCCTGTTCCTAGGCCAATCCAATGGTCGGTTGCTGGCTCAGCCATCGTCCCCTGCTGCACAGATCGTGCAGGCTTCACCGACAGAAGCCTTTCAAATGGGGACAGCGGCATTTCAGGCCAACGACTATGCCGCGGCGATCGCTGCTTGGCAGGAGGCTCTCACTGGCTTCCGCGCTAGCCACGATCGCGAACGCGTGACGCTCACCCTCAATGCTTTGGCTGCGGCCTCCCTATCGCTAGGAAAGCATCGGGCCGCAATTGCCTACGCCGAGGAAAGCGCCGCGATTGCTCAGGAACTCGACCGTTCAGATTGGGTCGCTGAAGCGCTGGGTAACTTGGGCATTGCTTATCAAGCGTCTGGTCAGTTTGCCGATGCGGTTGCCACCTACGAGCGGGCGCTGGCGTTAATCGAAGATCAGGGCGAATTGGCAGCGATTGCCCAGCTCTATGGTCTCCTCGGCAACGCTTATGAATCGCTTGGGGACTACTCTTCCGCCATCGCGGCCCAGGAAACCAGTCTAGACATGGCCGTTAGCGTCAACGCTCCAGCTTTGGCAGCCACGGCGCAAATGAACTTGGGCGGCCTCTACAGCCTGCAACAAGACTACGACACCGCAATCGCCTGGTACGAGCAAGGTATTGCCTCAGCTACTGAGTTGAGCCTTTGGGGATCGGCGGCCCACGGGTTGAATAATCTGGGCGGCGCTTATCAAAAATTGGGAGATCATGCCGCCGCGATCGCCCAATTTGAGCACAGCCTTGCCCTCGCGACCCAAACCGGCAATCCCACGCTCCAGGCGACCGCGCTCACCAATCTGGGCGTTGCCCTTGAAGACGTGGGTGATTTGGCTGCCGCGCTGGCAAGCCATCAAGCCAGTGTGGCCCTCGCTCGCACCCTTGAGGCGCCGCGCCTGCTTGCCAACGCGCTCAACAACTTGGCTCACACTCAGCTCTTGACGAACGATCTAGACAATGCCGAAGCTGCCCTGCAAGAGTCTGTCCAGCTCTTGGCGGCCCTGCGTCAGAGTCTGTCTGATGCCGATAAAGTAAACGTATTTGATACCCAGATTTACACCTATAACCTGCTGATGCAGGTGCAGGTGGCCCAGGGCGATTATGCGGTTGCTCTCGAAACCTCCGAAGCCGGGCGCGCTAGGGCCTTTGTCGAGTCCTTTACCCCGGCTGGAGCGCCCCCTAGCCCGCCCTCGATTGAGCAACTGCGACAGGTGGCTCGTCGACTCAATGCGGCGCTGGTGGAATTTGCGGTCGTGCCTGAGGACGATTTTACCGTACAGGGACGCCAGCGGGGTAAAGCCGGACGCATCTTTGTGTGGGTGGTCGCCCCCAACGGCACCATCATCTTTAAGGAAATTGTACTGGCAGACTCGGCGATCAGCCTCGCCGAGCAGGTGCAGCAAAGCCGCTCAGCGCTGGGAGCCCTGGGCCGAACGCGGGGACTTGGCGTGCAGGCGATCGCGAGTCCTGAAGCCAGCTCCCAACTTGCCGACATTTATCAGCAACTGATCGCGCCCATTGAGCAGGCCCTGCCCAGCGATCCGGATGATTTGGTCGTGCTGATTCCCCACGAGTCTCTGTTTTATCTGCCCTTTGCGGCCTTGCCCGATGCCGCCGGCCGCCCCCTGATTGAGCGCCACACCCTACTCACGACTCCCGCTATCCAACTGCTCGACCTGACGCTAACGGCTGACGTGCCCTCATCTTCCCAAGCCCTTGTCGTTGGCAATCCCACCATGCCTGCCGTGCCTGACCTGGCTGGCGAGCTACTGCCCTTGCCCGGAGCTGAAGCTGAAGCCAGGGAAATTGCCCAGTTATTGCAGACGCGAGCCATTGTGGGCAGTGCTGCTAGGGAATCAGACATTGTCGCCACTATGCCCCAGGCCAGCGTGATTCACTTGGCCACCCACGGCCTGTTGGATTATGTCGATACCACCCAGCGTTTGCCGGTGCCCGGCGCGATCGCCTTGGCCCCCTCCGCCCCCGACGACGGCCTATTAACCGCCCATGAGATTGCTGACCTGTCTCTAGTGGCTCAGCTGGTCGTGCTCAGCGCCTGCGATACTGGGTTAGGTGACGTTACGGGTGATGGCATCGTCGGGCTGTCGCGATCGTTGCTGGCCGCCGGCGCCCAAAGCACCGTCGTATCGCTCTGGTCGGTGCCCGATGCCCCTACTGCCGATCTGATGATCACTTTTTATGCCGAACTACAGCAGGGGCAGAATAAGGCCCAGGCGCTGCGTCACGCCATGCTGCAAACTCGCGAAACCTATCCCGATCCCCTGGCCTGGGCGGCGTTTGTACTGGTGGGCAATCCTGCGCCGCTGTAGTCTTGCTCTATATGGTCAAGAGGTGGCTCCACAGCATGAAAAGCTGGGTTCAATGGGCTCGTCAGCTGAGACCTTTAAACCCCGTAAAAATGACCCTATTTTCAGCCAGATCTTCAAGCTTTATGCCTGATGCAGCCCGCCCTCTAGCAGCGTTGTCAACTGGTTAGGGTTATCTGTGCCAGGCTTCGTTTCATAAAAGCAAGCGCACTGAAACGTTGCTTCAGCAAGCGGACTGACACTCCAAGAGCTAGCTGAACTGCCGAAGTTGAGTGATCAAGTGGTCGAAATAGGGCTCTACTGGTGCCGTCGAGGTGGCTAATCGATCTAAGCTCGCACGTTTAATGCCTTCCAGGCCCACAACCATCGCGTCTAGGGGGACCTGAAGCTCTCGATAGAGCAGCTGCATGGCCTGCAGCCCAGGGGCACTGGTGTAGTCGGTACGCTGTCCGGCAATGCCGTAGGTAATGCATCGCAAAAAGTGCCAAAAATCTCGCCAACAGGCATCGGCTCGCTCTGCCGGATAGAGGCCACCACCGGGCTGGGTAATATGCGGAAACTTTTCTAGGACAGTTCCCCGAGCCTCATCCACAATTGGAGTGACCTGATCCCTCAACAACTGAGCGATCGCCAAGGCAGCTGCCTTTTCAGGTACCAAAGCTTGGATGTGATCACAGTCCTTATCAGTGAGATAACGTTTCTCATCATCCGCCACCTGGAAGCACTTAATCACCTCTGCTGGATAGGCTCCCTGCCAGGTGGCAAAGCTGACAATGCGAGACTGTTGAATCAGCTCTCGAACTTTCTCACTAAAAGGCGCTGTGGACATCGATATCTCAAGAATTACAGTTAACTTTTACAGGCAAGACTTTCCCATCTATCAAGCGTATTCTGCTTTTTGTATAGGCTGGCTTGGGTTCACGCATGGAAGTGGCCTGGCCACAGGATAACAAAATGTGATGGTGCCGCTTGCCAATATTTAAGGCTGGTTCCAGCCGTCCTTACTATGCCCTCTAGATTTCGCATTCTTACGATTGCATCAGCGGCTGGCGATGATGTGCAAGACCCAGCCAATAATGATCCCGAGGCCACCGAAGCGGACGGCCTGCCAAAATGGTTCGTGCAGCGATCGCCAATCGAACAGTTGGCTTTCCAACTGGACTTCCAAATCATGAAGCTGTTGCTGCAGCCGCTTTAACGCTTCTGGGCTGAGGTGGGGATCTTGCCGCTGGCGATCAAATTGCTGCTGTTGAGCTTGCAGTGTTTGCACTTGCTTAAAGCGCTGGCGCAAAACTTGCACAGCAGTCTCCAGCTGGCTTAAGGTGGCGTCAAAGTCATGCCAGTCATGATTAGAAGACGATGGCGATAGAGTGCCACGGATATGCCAGCGATCGCGCCGACGCTGCTGACGTAGACGCCTTAATCGGCGATTCATATGCACAATAGAAGATGTAAAACGGGAGCCCGATAGCGCTCATCATACCCATATTCACTATTAGCCCACCATGAATTTACCGATTACCAACGCTGATCCCCAAAGCTTGAGTGATTTAGAACTTGCCCAAGCAATCGCCTTACGGTTAGCCATCAAACCGCATGATTGGCATCGCCTTAACCGCAATCGCCAAGTGCGGGCGCAAGAGCAAGCAGCGGCAGCCTTGGTATATCTCCTCAAAAATCAGCCGGAGGAAGCGTTGAGTCGCTTACAGCAAGCCGTTGGCTGGTTAGATCGCAGTCTCACTGCCCCACCCTGTCCCACGCACGGTCAGCGCCCGCCTTCAGCAGACTAGCGGCATGTTGAACCAGCGATGAATGCGCTTGCAGAGATGGAGTTCCCGACCGCCGCGTGCCCACTGAACTTCATCAAAAACTTGATTCAAAATATACAAGCCGCGACCACACTCGCCAACGCTATCGCTATTGCCATGAGTCTCAACACAATCGTCACAGCAGCAGTTTTCAAAGTCGAAACCACCGCCTTGATCTTCAATAATCCACCAATACTGATTGCCTGAGGCTCTATAGCGTACTGAGATCGTCTTGCGAGGGTCGAGACAATTACCGTGTTTAACCGCATTAACTAAAGCTTCTTGCAGACCGAGGCGTATTTCTGCGTGCCATTTCTGCGGCACTTTATCCATCAGCCGATCAATCACTGGACATAGATAAAGCGTCGAAACGAAGCTCAACCTGCCCCATTGTGATTGAACTGGGGGCCGAAAAAGAGCTACCACTGGATATCCTCCAGAGAACTAACAATACTTTACGGTTGGAAAAGATTTAGGCTTTTGCAAACAACCGTTATCTAA
>JBCCNE010000076.1:0-13186 GCA_039026015.1 Cyanobacteria bacterium P01_C01_bin.70
AGGTTGGGAGGCAGCGCTCGCCCCGTTACCCATTCTCGCCCATCGGGAAAAATCGTTATCCGCAGCACCGGATAACGCTGAGCAAGAATATTAGCCCCCTGCCGGACTCGTTCCCAGTCCGGCAAAGGCCAGTGAAAGGCCCGCAGCGATCGTGTCGTTCTGGCGATATGGGCGGTCCAAGCCGTCCAGGCATGGTCGAGGTTCTGCTCATATACTCGCAGCGTCGTAAACACCGTTGCCCCAAACAGCAAGCCCGGCTCCTGACAAGACAATGAGAGCCCATCACCTTGATGAAGTTGTCCGTCATACCAATAATGATTTCCTTGCTGATAATTCATAAGCGGAATCGGAGTTCAGAAGACCCTGCGGAAAGGGCAGATCTCTACAGAGTTCGGAATGCGGAATAGTTTCTTGGTTCTTAGTTGTTGGTTCTTGGTTACGTGCTGCTTCACCCACTCCATCACCCCAAAGCCCACCGGGTAGGCTCCGCCAACGCCAACACCCCATCACCTCAACCATCGACTCACCCTTTCTCCGCAAAAAAATCTGCCAACTAAGATGACAGAACAGTAAAGGCTGAGCCACTTTGTTCTGGGCAATCTCGTTAGGCTGCAGAACAATCGCTCACGGCACCGAATTTATAGAAGGGGGCTTTATGCTACCGGAAAATCTCAAAACGGTGAATGGTCTGCTACTTGATTTGAATGGCGTGTTTTATGTGGGCAATCGTTTGTTGCCAGGCGCTCAGAAGGCGATCGCAGCGCTGCAAAAAAGTGGATTGCCTTATCGCTACGTAACGAACAATACGACTCAATCTACCCAGTCAATGAGTCAAAGTTTGGAGGCGATGGGACTAGCGATTGCTCCGTCAGAAGTGATTACAGCGGCATATGCAGCGGTCATGCACCTGCGGCAGTTGGGTAGTCCCAAAATCTATCCTCTGATTGCGGCAGACGCGAAACAAGACTTTGCGGAATTCACCTGGTCGGATAGCGAGGCCGATGTGGTGGTAATTGGTGATATCGGGGACGACTGGAACTATCACCTGATGAATCGAGCGTTTCGTCTATTGATGAAGGGAGCGCAGCTTATCGCCCTGCACCGGGGCAAATATTGGCAGTGGGAAGCCGGTTTGCAGTTGGATGTCGGCGCATTTGTGGCGGGCTTGGAATATGCGACGGATCAAGTAGCGATCGTGGCGGGCAAGCCCAATCCCTTTTTCTACAAAATGGCGCTGGACGACTTGGGCTTGCCCGCTGAACAAGTCGTGATGATGGGTGACGACCTTGAGGCTGATGTCAAAGGAGCGCAGAATGCGGGCACCAAGGGCGTGCTGATCAAAACTGGCAAGTATCGTCCGCATCTTGCTGCCAAGCTGGGCGTAACTCCCGATGGTGAATTAGAGAATATCGGGAAGATTATCGATTGGCTGAGTTGATAGTACAGCCAGTTAATGATGCCGGTTTTGGAGTTGCGGGTGAGCAGAGTGAGGACAGCTCATCAATCAACAGCGAGAGAAAATTCAGACGCACTTTGAAACAGCCGTATTGTTAATCTGCTGCTGCTCCCCGATTAACATCAGATAAACAGGGAATCATAAGGGGAACTGTAGACTTTCAAGGTATTCAGTTCATTGAGTGCTTTTTGCTGCAGGTTTTATTTTAGAGAAAGAATATTAGAAAGCGATGAGTGAAATCTTAAAGTCACCTTTAAATAAATTTTGATTTGACGGCAAAGTTTAGCTCAAGCAGAGCTTGAATTAAATATCGAAAAATATTGAATTTTTCACCCTGGAATTCTCTCGATCTTTGAAATTTAGTTGCTTGCAGGATTTCTGACGTTATTGGAGTCAGCCATCTATTAGGCGAGTAATTTTCTGCGCTGTGAAAGTATTAATCAATGTGATTCTTTGTTCCACTCATACTAGTGTGAAAAATTTTCCTATGAGTCAGGTAACTAATCCAGTCAGCCAAAAGAAAAGAAATTCGACTTTGCAGTGGCTTGGAGTCTTGTTCTTAGTTTACCTGCTTATTGTTGCCGTTGGCATGATCGGAGCGGGCTTTAAATCTGCCACAGGCGAGCGCGCCGAAGAACTGTTTGCCTTTGCCACCAATCCTTTTCTGGGACTGATTGTGGGCACTGTGGCTACGGCCCTGATTCAATCGTCAAGCACGGTTACCTCTATTATTGTTGGCTTGGTAGCAGGCGGATTGCCCGTAGCAACTGCTATTCCAATGGTGATGGGGGCCAACGTCGGCACGACCATCACCAACACCCTAGTAAGTTTGGGACACATTACTGACAAAGCCGAGTTTAAGAAGGCCTTTGCGGCTGCCACCATTCACGACTTTTTTAATTTGCTGAGCGTGATCATTTTTCTGCCACTGGAAATCATATTTCATCCACTAGAACGAATGGGTTTGTTTCTCGCCAACCTGTTTGTTGGGGGTGGCTCGGTCAGCATGAAAAATTTGAATGTCGTCAAGACAGTCACCAGTCCAGTGGTAAATATGTTTAAGGCGGCAACTCACGTTTTACCGGCACCTTTTGACGGCATTTTACTAATTTTGCTGGGCATTGGCTGCATCTTTTTAACCATCACCTTTATCGGTAAGCTACTGAAAGTGTTGATGGTCGGTCGAGCCAAAGATATTCTGCACACCGCGATCGGGCGCGGACCCATCGCGAGTATTTTGGCAGGCACCTTGATTACCATTCTGGTGCAGTCTTCATCGACCACCACGAGCTTAATGGTGCCGCTTGCAGGCGCAGGCGTCTTTGGTCTTGCCCAAATTTATCCGTTTACGCTAGGTGCCAATATTGGTACCTGCATTACGGCGCTGCTAGCAGCGACAGCGGTATCGGGCACAGAAGCCGTCCCCGCCCTCGAAATTGCGATGGTGCACTTGCTTTACAACACCCTGGGTGTGGTTATCATTTACGGCATTCCTTTCCTCTGCCCCTTGCCCATTTTTGGGGCTGAGACGCTAGCCACGGTTGCTTCAGAGCGCAAATATCTGGCGTTTTTATACATTTTCACTGTGTTCTTCTTAATCCCAGGTATTTTGTTAGGGGTAACAGCGTTAGCCTAGGCAGCCGGGCATGCCGTTTGAACGGTAAATTTCAATCAGGCGCTTTAGGAAACCATGGAACGGAATGCTGGAAAGCCTTTTGGCGATCGCCCTTATTTTTCTAGGCAAAAGCCTGCTGCAATTGACTCTTGCTCAGCTTGTAAATCATCTCTAAGAGCTAATTTACGAAGGGATAAATCTCAAAAAGCCTTAAGACTTCGGCTGGGCAGAAATTTGAACGGTGTTCTCTTGAGTCAGCTTAAAGGTGTACAGGCATTGAAATGACTGACCTTTAAAGGGTTTGTAAATCACCTCTAAAGGAGATTTCTTCATGAATGAGAAACTTGACTACGTTCAAAAATTAGAAACACAAATCGCGACAACTAAAGACACTCTTGAGAAGCTCAAGTCTGAGCGTGATCAAAAGATGGCTACGGTGCAGCATGAGGAAATCGAGAATTTGGAAACGTATCTTGACCAGGCAAATGTTGACTTAAAAGGCTTATCAGCATCGGCTGAAGATGCCTGGCAAGAGTTCAAGGAGTCCTTGGAAAATTTAATGAGCAATGTTCGTGCCAGTCTGAGCCGTTTGCTTGGCAAATCGAGCGACCCATCAGACCAGTAAACTGCTGCCAATTTTCAGGGTTTAGTGGCAGCAACTTTGGGCCTCATATCGCTTATGCTCGAGCTCTACAAGTCGGCAAACGACTGCTATTAAAACTGTCCGCTGGCTTCGCTTTGAAATGTTTCTAGAAACGAACGTCTCATACAAAAACTAATAGGACTGATATAGCGTGCTCGCTCCAATCCCTAAAACAGTTCAAAGTTGTACCCGACTCCAATTGTCACGCCAATATCCGTATCATCGTCGTCAAATCCGAAATTAACTCGATTCGTCAAAGTAAAGTCTTGACCGAGGGGAACATCGACGCCAGCGCTTATTAGCGGATCTACTTCGCCATGCAGCCAGATGCCGGCTCCCAAAAAAGGAATCGCTGTGATGTCTCCACTGGCATTGGTCAGGGGAATTTCGCCAGTCAGCGCAAACATGGAAGCCGTGTCATCGCCAAAAACCGTAGAGTTTCGCAGAGAAAGGTATTCAATGATTCTGGTTCTGGAGACAATCGAAAAACCGCCCTCTCCCAAAGCCGATTCTTCGCCATTGAGACCTATGTTGCCGCCAATACCAATGTAGCTGCGCTTGTCCTTAGGCCCGTCCTCGGTTTGAGCAAAGGCTGGTAGGCTACTCAAACCTACAGTTGCTAGAGTTGCTAGCAGTAAGGCAATTCCACTCATCCGCACCATGCTTTCCGCCCTTTTGGTAATTTAACTGGTTTGACAGTACAACTATTGTTAAATACGCACCAGTAGCCTGTCTGACAGTACAGCCAACTGGCACAATCAAGAAACAATATCGGACCTTGATTCAATATCGGACATAGAACTTGAAATAAGAGAAGATCTTGTTGTACTGAGTTTCCCTATTGTCATTTTGGCTGCTTACCGGTTTCTGATTTGGCAAAGGGCAAATATTGCCAGTGAGCCGAATATTGATATTGCTGGCTTGCCATCGATGCTAGTGAACACGGCTACGAGACCGGGCATGTCCGGCTTGCCAGCGGTAAAAATAATGCCGACAAGCCTCTCATTCAAACTTTAGATGCGATCGCTAGCAATCCTCAGAACCATTAGAGAGAAACGTTTTTCTAATGGCTAAACGAGTTTCAAGCGTGTTTACAGCCCCGAGCATATTGACCAGGTGTGACTCCAGTCAGCTTTTTGAAATGGCGGTGCAGATGGCTCTGGTCACTGAATCCTGTCGCGATCGCGGCATCGGTGATCGACCAGCCAGCCACCAAAAGCTGCTTAGCCCGCTGGACTCGGATATGGTTGAGATAGGCGTGAGGCGGCAGCCCCGTATGTTTGCGAAAGGTCCGCAGCAGCCGCAGGGGCGTGAGATTCACCAGATTGGCTAATTCCTTCAGCGAAATATTGTTGGCGTAGTGGGTCATCAGATAATCACGCACCTGCTGAACGGTACGGTATTCTTTGCCGATGGTGGCGGGAGTAGGGCGATCGCTAGCATGATGACGCACCAGTCGGGCCATGCTCCACAAAAACTGCGATTCGCGCTCCAAAGCGGACGGCGAGGTTTCCAGAGTTTGATGCAGCGAGAGCAACTGCTGATGGAGCCGCCGATCATGAATGATCGGGGAGGCAAAATAGGGCAAATTCAACGATCGCTCGGCCAATTCTGTTGCTGCCTGCTGCAGCCAGTCAATGGCAGGCAACAGCGTGCGATACGTCCAGCCCGTTTCCAGAACCGCTTTTCCAGTATGCATTTCACCAGGCTGAACAATTCCTACACTGCCAGCCGGAACAATGTAGGTAGTGCCGCGATAGTCAAACTCCATCGCACCCGACTCAACAATGGCAATGCCGTAGCCTTCGTGAGCATGGCGCGAAAAAGCGTAGTCAATATATGTCGCCCGCAGCATTTCTAAATCCCGCAGCACCGGATCACGCCAGAATTTGGCGGATTCTTTGGGGGCGGCTGGGCGGTTTACAGGAGGCATCAGTGAGCGAGCAATCGATGCACTTTAATTTAGCGCTCAATAGCTGAGGTGTCTTGTACGTTTTTGCAGCTGAGAGCATTTCGGTTTTGATATTTCACGAGATATAGAAGCGCCCATGGCGAGTTGTCGCCGCCGTTTCTTAATGCCGCTTAGGCCTGCATAGCGCTGTCTAAGTAGCGCCTGGAGGAGTAGATAGAGGCTTTTACGAGCGTTGATTTTGGGCCTTTTTGGAGAGGCATGACCCTCAGGAAAATATCTCCAACAGATGGGGCGGCAGCACTAGCTGACCTCACAGAATAACAACTGCAGAACTGTTGGTCCCGTGTCTCGACGCCAACCACAGCGGTCTATTTTCCTGGAGATTTCCATCACTGTTATGGGGAGCGCCAGTATAGCTGCAGACCTTCACCGGCAATAATTTGCAGCGATCGCCCCGATTTCCTCAGACAAGCTGTCGAAATGGCGGTCTCTTATTCGTCATAGAAATAGAGCGCCCTAAATACCTGGGCCTTTTGACCTGTGTAATGGATTGATGCCGATGAAGTATGCCATCCTCGTTTATGAAACTCAGCAAGACTTTTTAGACCGCGATCGTCATATGCCCGCCTATAACGCTTATTCAAAAGCGTTAGCCGAAGCTGGAGTCGCAGCCGGTGGCGCGGCCTTGCGTCCGAGTGACACTGCCACTACTTTGCGTTTGCAAGATGGTCAGCGCCAAGTTCAAGATGGCCCCTATGCCGATACCAAAGAGCAGCTAGGAGGCTTTTTCATCATTGATGTTGCCGATCTTGATGCGGCCCTCGATTGGGCCGCCCGCTGCCCGGCGGCGAGCAGCTGCGTTGTTGAAGTGCGGCCGCTGCTGCCCATGGCCTAAGACTGGGAGCATCCCTGATGAAACTTTATTACTTTCCCCCCTCTCCTAACACTCGCAGAGTCCATGCTGTCGCCTTACAGCTACAGTTGCCCGTTGAGTTAGCGTTTGTTGATTTGCAAAAAAGCGAGCAGCAGCACCCTCGCTTTTTGCAGCTCAATCCGACCGGACGTGTGCCGGTGCTGCAAGATGATGAATTGGTGCTTTGGGAGTCAACGGCGATCATGCAATATCTGGCTAGCCAGGTTCCGAATGCTTTGTGGCCAGAGAATATCGCGCTCCGAGCGGATATTATGCGCTGGCAGAGTTGGCAGCTAGCCCACTGGCAACGAGCTTGTCAGCCGTTGCAGTTTGAGCGGGTCATCAAGCAAATTTTGCAGCTGGGAGATCCTGATCCTGATGTTGTAGACTCAGCAACCGCGAACTTTCACCGGGAGGCAAAGGTTCTCAACGAGCATCTTGCTAGCCGCTCATACCTGGTTGCTCAAACCCTGACCCTGGCAGACTTTGCAGTGGCAAGCGACCTGACTTATGCGGTGCCAGGGCAGTTTCCCTTGGTTCACTATCCCCATATTCGGGCCTGGTACGAGCGTTTAGAGCAGCTACCAGCTTGGCAACAAACAGCTCCCAGAGGCTAGTTCTATGAATCCACGCCGGGCGGCAGAATTAGCAGCGCGTGATTCTTATGGACGCTTGGTCGCTTATTTGGCGGCGCGGACCCGAGATATCGCAGCGGCTGAAGATGCCCTCGGTGAGGCCTTTTTATCGGCGTTGCAAAGTTGGCCCGAAACCGGCGTTCCCAGCAGTCCTGAAGCCTGGCTGCTGGTGGCCGCGCGGCGGCAGCTAATTGATGCTGCCCGACGGCGTCAAATTCAGGATCGAGTTTTGCATGCTTTCGAATCAGTCTTTTTCTCACCGAGCATAGAAGCATCTCTCGATGCCGTTGAATTTTCGGACGATCGCCTAAAACTGCTGTTTATCTGTGCCCATCCGGCGATCCAGTCCACGATGCATACTCCTCTGATGCTGCAAGTGGTGCTCGGGCTCAATGCAGCACAAATTGGGTCAGCCTTTTTGGTTGCACCGACTACGATGGGGCAACGGCTGGTGCGAGCCAAGAGCAAGATTCGTGATGCGAGCATCCCCTTTGAGGTGCCCGCAGTCAAAGATTTGCCAGAGCGACTCACGGCTGTATTGGAGGCCATTTATGCCGCCTATACCCATGGCTGGGAAGGAGTCGCGGGTGGCGATCGCCGTCATCGGAGTCTGGTAGAAGAGGCGGTTTGGCTGGCTCGCCTCTGCGTACAATTGATGCCACAGGAACCAGAAACTTGGGGCTTGTTAGCGTTGATGCTGTATTGCGAGTCGCGTGGCGCGGCCCGCCGTACGGCAAGTGGAGCCTACGTTCCTCTTTGTCAGCAAGATCCGCGGTTGTGGTCGCCAGCGTTAATCAGAGAAGCTGAACAAGCATTGACCCGGGCCTCCCAGTCTAAACGGGTAGGGCGATTTCAACTAGAAGCCGCAATTCAGTCAGTTCACGCGCAGCGAGCGGTGACTCAACAAACGGATTGGTCGGCCTTAGGTCTCCTGTATGAGGGACTTGTGCAGTTGTCTCCGACGCTGGGGGCATTAGTCAATCAAGCCGCAGTGATCGCCCACACCCGAGGACTCGCATACGGCTTGCAGCACCTCGACCAGCTGCCCGTTGAGCGCATCCAAAACTATCAGCCATACTGGGCTGCAAGAGCCCACATCCTACAGCAGCTGGGACGCAACGCTGACGCTCAGCAAGCCTATGCGCAGGCAATTGGCTTAGCCGAGGACGCTGCAGTCCGCGATTTTTTGCTCAGGCAATCCAGTGAACTGACTGTCCGAGAGGAGCCAGAGCCCTGACTACCCAGTCCGTCTCGATACCATAGCTTCAGCCATTGAGGTTAAGATGCCTGGTACCGTAGCGGGACTTAGCGCCTAACCGAAGGGCTCGCCGTCTTATCTTCACGGAACCAGCGACGACTATATCAGCGTTTGCGACTGTCAGAGGACATAAGGGGGAATGCCGGTGGATTTAGCCAAGGACTGGCCTCTTTGAGCCAGCAGACTTTTTAGCGGCACCGAGCGGCGGTTGAGGGGGTTGTCTGGCCACTGATAATCATCACTGCGTCGCACATAATCTCGCAGACAGGCGATACGTCCGGCGTAGGCGCTCCAGCGGGCGGCGAGTTCAGGGTGCTGCTGCAAAACCTGCCGCCGCGATCGCCGCAGCGCTGATAGGGGAATGGCTAACTGCACAAAGCACTCTTCATGCAGCCGGTAGAATTCCTCAACTCGGGGGCGCAGCGTTCCTGTGGGCGCGCGGGTAATCATCAGGTCGAAGCCGCCTTGGGCCAAGACTTTGTTGAACACAAATCCCCAGTGAATGGGCTGTAAAGCACTGATATCGGCGGGCGTCAGCAAGCGCTTGCGGGCTCTGCCAGAGAGCTCCGGCTCTTTGACCAAAATCCCCAGTTGATGACTCAGGGTGGCCCACAACAGACTGTCAAGTTTTTGCTGGGCGGCGGCATTGACGGCCTCAATGCGATCGCGCAAAAACTCTCGCTGCACATACTCTGGCACGCCGCCTTCCGTCCCCATCGCTCGGGTTTGAGCGCGATAATGTTCAACCCGAATCTGTTTTTCGGCCAGGGTATCCCGATAGCTAGCGGCGGCCAGAGGCTGCAGCAAGTTGCCCTGCCAGGCGGTTTCTTGCTCTCCCGTACCCTGCGGCCGTTTGGGCGCAATGCGGTCAAAGCTTTCTTCATCCACGCGAATAAAGCCAATCAGCGAGTTCCCCGTCAAGATATTGAAGTCTAAGTCGGGAAGTAGCGGCAGCGGTCTAGCCGGATCAGCAGTGGAGAGGAGGCACAGCCACAGCTGCGTTTGGGCAACAGCGATCGCCGCCGGACGCCCATCGACCCCGTGCAGATTTTGAGTCAAGATTTGCTGAGTCAGGGTCCACATGGGTGGGCAGGGAAGGGATTGGAGCGATTGCACCCAGTCCTGCAGTCGGGCGCTAAAGGACGACTGAGCATAGTTCCAACAGGCTTGATAAATCCCCTGTAAACGCGTCAAGGTCATCCCTAAAAAGCGGCCGGAGCCACAAGCCGGATCGAGCATTGCAAGTTGGGGCAAAATCTTGCCCACCAGCCGACCGCAGGTATCATCATCCAATTCGCCTAGCAGTTGTGACAGGGAGGACGCTTCGCTGGCAGCAGAGGTCGAGACCCGCTTGAGAATCAAGGCGTCAATAGTTTGCTGAGCGATCGCAGTAAGCTCAGCAGCGGTCGTTACAGTGCCTTTTCCAGGAACGTCGGCTAGCAGCGACTCCCAAGCCTCGGCCAGGGCAGTGCGAGTCACCGCTTCATCATCACCCTCGTTGCCGGCGTTCAGAGATAAATCTCGCTGCCAAACTTGTTCGGCCAGCCAGCCCAAAAACTGCTCAATCGGCTCGTCGGGCAGATCAAGCTGAGGCCACTGCTGCTCTGGGGGCAGGGCGGCAAATAACCGACCGCCCAAATAGGGCACGTTGCCTACTCGCGCCTGCACCGCTGGGGGACGCTCGGCCAGCGGCAGACTCAAGGCCTGATGGCAAAGCGGCTGTAGAAAGCCCTGGAAAAAACTGCGCGATGAATTTAAAGGCTGTTGACCGAGTTGATTGTGTAGATACCAGCGATCGCCCCCGCCCAACCAGCCGCCAACCTGCAAGTCATACACCAGCAGCAAGCGACACATCAGCACCTGGGCTAAATAGCGCCGCTCTGCCCACCGCGAGACGCCCCGCAGCTCGCAAGCAAACTGGTCGCAGTAATGGCCGAGCGCTGGGGCTAACCGTTGATTACCCACTCGCATGTCCTACCGTTTCCTATCTGATATGCACACCCAGGGTTAAGGACAATTTGCCATCGATTTAGCCTGCTCAAATTTCCCAATTATTGGAGGGCTGTGCTCTCTGGACGCCGACAAGTTTGGCGCCAGGGAGGCGGATATCGCCTCTTATCAAGCCCTTGAGACTAGCCCTAGCCGACTGTTTAGGAGCGCTCCTGCTGCGTTCGCCGAACATACTCCTGAAACCGCTGCATATCATCCTTTAGCGACGATTCCACAATCCGTCCAAGAAACAAGTTGTCCATTAATTTGCCCAAAAACGTGGGAATAGAATAAGCCACCGTGAGCTTGACGGCGCTCTTCTCTTGGTGATCGTAAAAGCGAATGCCGCCGCGATTGGGCAGGCCATCCACTGCTTCCCACTGAATTAATTGATGATCGACCAGCTTAGTAATGCGTGACAGCCAGGTAAATTCAAACCCGCCCGACGCCAGCTTCCAACGGGAGAGGTCAGGATCTTCCTCCAACACGGTGACCGAATCAATCCACTTCATCCACCGGGGCATTTGCTCCAAATCAGACCAAAGCGCCCACGATAGCTCGACTGGGGCGTCTACCTCTACCAAGACACTGTGTTCTAGCCAGTCAGTCATGGGTTATCTCATGCGCTCCAAAACGGCCTGGGCAGCTTGTTTACCCGAAAGGGTTGCTCCTTCCATACTATCGATGTAGTCCTGCTGCGTATAGCTACCGGCCAAAAAGAAATTATCCACCGGAGTCGCCTGTTTAGGCCGGTAGGGATCCATGCCCGGGGCTTCGCGATAGAGAGACTGCGCCAGCTTGACAACACTGCTCCAGGTCATCTTGAGTTCGCGGGAAGAGGGAAAGAGATCATGCACCTGCTTGAGAACGTGCTGGGCGATCGCTTCATTATTCTGCTTAATAAACGGATCGCCCGGAGTCAACACGCACTGCAATAGCGAGCCTTCGCCCTCGCGATAGTAGTCGGTAGGACTCGTCAGCGCCAAATCGGCAAAGCACGAAAAGTCAGCGTCAGGAGTGTAAAGTAAATTGTCCAACCCGGTGGGCGTGTCAACTTGCTTCATCGCCTGGGGCTTTTGTAGCTCGGTCACCCAGCCATCAAACCGCAGCTGCACGGTAACTACGGGCACGGCATCGAGCTTGTAGATATTGTCAAACTCCGGCCAGCGTCGCCAACCTGCCGGCAGCAGTCGCTGAATACCGGGAATGTCGCAGGCGGCGACGTAGGCATCGGCGGTTACTGTTTCGGTTTCGCTGCCTTGGGCGATCGCCAGCCCCGTGACGTGGGTGGCGTTACCGCTGTCGGCAAACAACACTTCTCGCACGCCGCGCCGAGTGTGAACTTTGGCCCCCCGTTCCGTCAGATAGCGCAAAATCGGCTTGTGTAGAAACTCATCCGGTGAGCCTTCCAACATGCGCAGCACCGAAGCCTCGCTCTTGGCGGCAAAAAACATGAAGATAGTCAACATGCAGCGCGCCGAAATATTTTCGGTGTCGATAAATCCAAGAGCATAGGCAATGGGGTTCCACATCCGCTTGAGACTGCCATTTGAGCCCCCATGCTGGCGAAACCAGTCGGCAAAGCTAATGCGATCAAGATTTCGAATAACCTGCATCGCCCCGTCAAAGTCCACCAAGCCGCGCACAATTGGACTGGTGCCAAGGGCGATCGCGTTCATCGCTTTGTCCACTGCTGACAATTGAGAGGTGGTAAAAAATGCCTTGAGCCCATTAAAAGGCGCGCCCGTGATAAAGCGAAAATCGAGCTCTCCCGTTTCCCCGCCGCGATTAACAAACGTATGGGTGTGCTGCTTCAGGCGCAAATGCTGAAAGGCGTTGACCCGCTTCATCAGATCAAACAGATTGTAGTAGCAGCCAAAAAAGACGTGCAGCCCCATCTCGACATGGTTGCCGTCTTTGTCAACCCAACTGCTGACTTTGCCTCCCACAAAAGGACGGCTCTCAAAGATTTCCACCTCGTGACCAGCATCGGCCAGTTCAACCGCTGTGGATAAACCTGCCAGTCCGGCCCCAACAATCGCCACTCGCATGCGTCGTAACGTGTCCTTTATGAAGATAACTTTACGTATTTTAGATGTCTATCGGAAGTTGTGCCCAAAGAATCACTGATTCAGCCACCCAATATGATTCAAATACCAAGCGCCCGCGCCGACCCCAGCCTGCCAGGCCGGCTCCTCCGTACGGGTGCCGGCCGCCCAACCTGCCCCATCCGCCACGGACGCAGCAGTTTGGTTATAGCTGACCGGATCAGAGACCCGTATTATTCACCAACTGCCTTGTCCTTACTCTAATCACCATGAACTTTCCAACTCTGCCAGAAACCGCCTTCATTCACCCATCGGGACAAAACCACGAAGCGATCGCGGCCCTCTTCGCCCAGGTCATGGAGCAAATACTGGCGCATTTCACAACGGCGGCTCAGCAGCCGCCGCTATCCGAGGTAACAGAACTGCCCGCGATCACCATTCCGGCTGAGCCCGCTGACCTCAGCGCGCTATTGCAGACGATTGAGCAAGCCCTCAAAACCGGCATGAATCCAGCTCACCCAAGATATATCGGCCACATGGATCCCCTGCCGACCACCGCCTCTATCCTGGGGGACTGGGTGGTGGCCGCACTGAACAACAACATGCTCAGTGTTGAAATGTCACCGCTGTTTTCTCGGCTAGAGCCGCTGCTGCTGCGGGAAATTGCCCAGCTATTTGGGCTCGGTGATCGCGCCGGGGGGCTGCTGGTTAGCGGCG
>JBCCNE010000077.1:0-13143 GCA_039026015.1 Cyanobacteria bacterium P01_C01_bin.70
CGGATTTCAGAATTCTCCTTTCCACATTTCGTAGGGCTGCACCCTGCCCGCAGGATACTCGGAATTTGGCCCTTGGCAACCCGAAAAATGAGCATAGCTCAACCAGCCATGCTCATCTCTGAGGGTACTGAAGTCAGAAATGCCAGGTTCTAACGGCCAATACCGAGATACCGGAAGCCCCACTCTTCCATTTGAGCTTGAGGTAAGAAGTTGCGGCCATCGATCATGATGGGGGTGTTCATTAGGCCTGCCATTTTGGCGTAATCAAGCGATAAGAACTGCTGCCAGTCAGTTACCAGCACCAGAGCATCGCAGCTGTCAGCCAAGCGATCGGGGTCAGTCTCAACAATCACGCCAGACAGGCCATCGCGGAGGCCACTTTGGGAGACAATGGGGTCATAGGCCTTGACCTTGGCCCCCAAGCGATTGAGCTGCTCAATCAGAGTCAACGAAGGGGCATCCCGCATATCGTCAGTGTCGGGCTTAAAAGTGAGGCCCAACAAGCCGATCGTCTTACCCTTGAGAATCTTGAGTTCCTGCTGGAGTTTTTCCAGGGCAATAGTGCGCTGATGCTGGTTAACGCTCACCGTGGCCTTCAACAGCTCCGCATCGTAGCCGTAATCATCAGCAGTATGCAAAAGCGCCAGGACATCTTTCGGGAAACAAGAACCGCCCCAGCCAATGCCTGCCTGCAAGAATTTGTGGCCAATACGGGAATCAAGGCCAATGCCCTTGGCGACCTGCACCACGTCAGCACCGACGCGATCGCAAATGTTAGCCACTTCATTGATAAAGCTAATCTTGGTTGCGAGGAAAGCATTGGACGCGTACTTCACCATCTCAGCCGAACTTAAGTCCGTCACCACCACCGGCACTGGAAGCTGTGACTGATCTTCAGAGAACTGTCGCTCTACCAGCGGCGCGTACAGTTCCTGCATCTTTTGGATGCCTTTAGGACTGTTGCTACCCAAAACGATGCGATCGGGATTGAAGGTGTCGTAAACTGCCGAGCCCTCTCGCAGAAACTCAGGGTTGCTGACCACATCAAAGTCCGCCTGGATCTCTTCAGCCTCTGGTGCGGGTGCACCAGCTCCAACCAAGGTCTTCTTACGCTCAGTGATGCCATCCATCACAATCATGCGCACCCAGTCACCCGACCCAATGGGCACCGTAGATTTATTCACAATGACTTTGTAGCCGCCGTTAAGGTGAGCCCCAATGCCCCGAGCGACCGCCTCAACGTAGCGAGTATCGCTTTCACCCGTGGGCAGAGGCGGGGTGCCGACTGCGATAAAGAGTACTTCACCATGCTCCACACCAGCAGCCAAATCAGTCGTAAAGGTGAGTCTTCCCGCTTCCATCGAAGACTGCATGAGTTCCGACAGGCCAGGTTCATAAATCGGTGATTGACCCGACTGCATCAATTTCACCTTTTCAGCATTGTTATCGATACAGATCACGTCATGGCCGATATGAGAAAGGCAAACGCCCGTCACCAGGCCAACATATCCAGTTCCAATGACACAAACACGCATAATAAATTCAGTCCTTTCAACAGTAGGCGAGTTAGCAAAACACCCATCTTCGGATTGATTCCGGCTGGGTCTAGCTTTCCCGTTTAGGTCAGCGAAATGCAGAAAGGGCAATAGACCACCTGCATTTTGTCCACATCATAAAGTGACAGACAGAGGCTAAGGGCTTTGAATCTCTCGCCTGGTCCTGCCTCAAAGCATCAAGTCAGCGTCGTTTCTAGAGATAATCGCTGCTCAGCCTGTAGCCGCATTCGGAAGTCATCAACCGTTTTTTGCAACCCGTCTTGCAAAGGAATAGTGGGTTCCCAACCGAGGTGGGTTTTGGCTCGAGTAATGTTGGGTTTCCGCCGTTTGGGATCATCTTGGGGGAGCGGCTCAAACTTGACATCCGTATCCGGATTAACCATTTCCTGCACGGTTTGAGCCAACTGCAAAATGGTATATTCATCGGGATTGCCCAGGTTTACCGGGCCGATAAAGTCGCCATTCATCAAGCGCATTAGACCTTCAACGAGGTCAGAAACATAGCAGAAGCTACGGGTTTGGGAGCCATCGCCGTAGACGGTCAGGGGAATGCCCTTAAGCGCTTGTCCTACAAAGTTGCTGACCACCCGCCCGTCGTTTTCTAACATGCGAGGTCCATAGGTATTAAAAATGCGGGCGACTCGAATATCGACGTTATTTTGGCGGTGGTAGTCAAAGGCTAAGGTTTCAGCAACTCGCTTACCTTCGTCATAGCAGCTGCGAATACCGATGGTGTTAACGTTGCCGCGATATTCCTCAGACTGGGGATGAACTTCGGGGTCGCCGTAGACTTCAGAGGTCGAAGCCAACAGGAACCGCGCTTTAATGCGCTTGGCCAAACCCAGCATGTTGAGCGTGCCCATGACATTGGTTTTGATGGTTTTGACTGGATTGTACTGATAGTGAACCGGGGAAGCGGGGCAAGCCAGGTGATAAATCTGGTCAACTTCCAACCGAATGGGCTCGGTAATGTCGTGTCGAATAAGTTCAAAATTAGGATTGCCGAACCAGTGCTGAATATTGCGCTTATGCCCGGTGAAAAAGTTATCCAGACAGATAACGTCATGTCCTGCCTGCATAAGGCGATCGATTAAATGAGAGCCAATAAATCCAGCACCGCCGGTAACTAAAATTCTCATATAAATTAATCAGCGATAAAGAACATAGTGATAGAGTTCCCGTGTTTTTACAGAAACTCTCACCCCAAAGCTGGGGCGATCGCTCATCGCCTGAAACTCTAGCCGACCTGTCCATCAAGGTCAGCAACGGATGTCACACTCTGCTTTTTTCACTGGCTCCGGTTGGCAAACAGGCTCGGCTTTAAGCCTCTGGAGCTGGAATAGTGATATCGAGCTGAGTGACGGTTTGATCGGGGGTCAGGACGGTGAGTGGCGGGTCAATTTCGGCAGCGTTGCCAACCACGAGAATGACCAGATCTTCGGGCTTGAGGTGCTGTTGAGCAGCGGCTTGAATAGCTTCCACCGTAGTGTTGGCCACCTTTTCACGAAACTGGAAAACAAAATCTTCAGGATAGCCGTAGTATTCATAGCGAACGAGCCGGGATAGGGTTTGCTCTGGACTTTGGAAATTGAAGACAAAGCTATTGAGCACGGAGTCCTGGGCGCGGGCCAGTTCTTCGTCGGAGATGGGCGCTTGACGAATATCGGCAATCTCTTTTTTAACGGACTCAATAAACGGTACGGTGGCGTCCGATCGCGTTTGGCCACCGCCGATAAAGATGCCGTCATAGTCATAACGCGCAGCCCAAAATGCATAGACGACGTAGGCTAGCCCTTGACGCGATCGCACTTCGTTGAACAAGCGGCCGCCAAAGCCATTGAGCACTTCATTCATCACCGCTAGCTCGACATAGTCGGGCTCGTTTCGCTGGCCACCGATATGGCCGACCTGCACGTAGCTTTGAGAGAGCTGGGGCTGATCCACCAGGAACACGCCGGCCTGGGCCTGTTCTGCGATGGGAGCCGATGGCAGAGCCGTCGCGCTGCTAACAGCTTGCCAATCACCGAACAGCTCAGCAATCAGCGCTTTTATTTGCTCGGGGTCAAAATCTCCGGCAATCGCCAAGATGGTTTGATCCGGCCGCACAGAAGCCTCATAAAACGCCTGAATATCTGACCGCGAAATGTTGTCAAGCGTCGCGTACTCATAGGTGCGGGCATAGGGGCTGCGATCGCCATACACCAGCTTGCGAAACTCGCGGGAGGCGATGTCATCGGGGTTGTCATTGCGCCGCTGAATCGCGCCGCGATATTGATTTTTAAGAAAATCAAGGCGATCAGGAGCAAAGGCGGGACGCCGCACCACATCCGCGAATAGCGTGAAAACTTCCGTCAAATCTTCGGTCAGCGTATTGAAACTGGCGGAGCCAGAATCTACATCCACCGCCGTCTCCACCGACGCCGCCCGCTGTTCCAGTGCCAGATTTAAAGCATCCGCTGGGTAGGTGATCGTGCCCCCCAGGCGCATCGCATCCCCCATAATTTCGCCTAGCCCCGTCTGCGCTGCGGGCACCAATCGCTCCCCCGTACGGAAAGTGGCACTGCCGGTTACCAGGGGTAGTTCATGATCTTCCATCAGATACACAACCAGGCCATTGGGCAACTCGTAACGTTCATAATCGGGAATTTGAATGTCCCGCAAAGGCGGAAACTCCAACTCCGTATAGTGGCGGGCCGTAATCGCCGCAGCCGGAGCCGGTGGCAAGCCCAAAACTATGACAGCCGCCAGGCTAATGACTCCTAGTAGCAGGGGTAGCCAGCGAAAAGGGCGAGTAGTAACGGCAGCAAAAATTCCACGCATAAGGGCAATCACGGTAAACGACGGACAAGAACAGGACAGGAAAGAGCTGGGGCGATTGCTTAAGACGCTTCCGCCGAAATCAGCGTACCGGCAGTTCGATTTTCAGGCTGAAAGGTGGTTTGGGCAACTCGCTGAATATCGTCAGCAGTCACGGCCTCAATTTCTCGCAGTTCGCTAAAAATATTGCGCCAGGAGCCGGTTTTGGCCTCGTACGCTGCCAGCAATGCCGCCATTCCCGAATTGGAGTCGAGCCCCCGCAGCAGACCGGCGCGGGCCTGAGTTTTGACGCGATCAAGCTCCTCGGCAGACACAGGTTCCGTTTTGAGGCGCTCAAGCTGTTGATGAATGGCGTTGGCAATTTGCTCGGGAGCCACGCTGGGAGCAGTGATGCCGTAAAGCACCATCATATTGGGATATTTATCGCCAGGGAAACCGCTAAACCCGCCAACATCTAGAGCAATCTGCTCGTCTTCGACCATCTCTTTATACAGCCGTGAGGTACGGCCCTGCACCAAGATGGCTTCAATCATGCCGTAAATCGCATGATCAGGATTGGTGAGGCTGGGCCGGTGATAGCCTTCCAGATACCAGGGCTCTGTGGGCAACTCCAGCGTGAACGATTTGGGCGCAGTTTGGGGCGGTTCCTCAATCGTAACGTCGGCGGGCAGACTGCGAGCCTCAAAGCGGCCAAAGTAAGCCTCGGCCATTGCCTGCACTTGCTCAGATTCCACATCCCCTACGACAACGCCAATCAAATTGTTGGGGCCGTAGTACGCGTCAAAGAAATCCCGCACCGACTCGCGGGTCGCGATGTAGAGATCATCCTGATAGCCGATGATTGGACGGCGATAAGGATGCACGTCAAAGGCTTCTTCTAGAAAAACTTCAATGAATTTGCCGATAGGCGAATTATCGACCCGCATGCGCCGCTCTTCGAGAATGACTTCTTTTTCTTCGTAAAATTCACGAAAAACGGGCTCTAAAAACCGCTCTGACTCCAACGACATCCAGAGTTCCAGGCGGTTGGAGGGCAGGCTGTAAAAATAGCGGGTCGCATCGGCACCGGTGGTCGCATTTAGACCAACCCCTCCAGCCTGATCAATAATTTGTCCGTATTTATTTTGCTCCACGTATTGTGCCGCTTCCTGACGTAGGACCGCCAGCTCGGCTTCGAGTTCGGCAACTTTTTCAGACTGATCGGCTTCCTGGGCAACTAAGATTTCATCAAACACGGCATCCATTTTGTCGATCGCAGCTTTCTCAGCAGCAAAATTAGTAGTGCCAATTTGCTCGGTGCCTTTGAAGGCTAGGTGCTCAAGATAGTGAGCTATGCCGGTTTGGCCATCGGCTTCGTTCACTGCGCCCACATCGGCATACAGCATGAATGAGGCAACCGGAGCCTGATGCCGCTCCAGCACAATCCATTTCATGCCGTTATCGAGGGTGAATTCGCTGACCTGCTCGGCCACCCGATCAAGATAAGGCTGGATGTCGGTGGTTGGCGTTCCTTCTCGGGCTTGGGCGATTGCTGGCCACCCCAGCATCGTGCTCACCCCCAGCAGTAAGGCAGTCAGGAGCGCGAAACAGCGCCGCCTTACTATCGCCTGCAATCCATATTTTTGAAAAAATGCCATTGCGATCGCCATGTCGTCATACGTCAATTATTTCAGCACATCTCACCGAGTCATGACCATGAACTAAATCATTAAGAAATCACTTGTTATTTTTTCTAGCGCGATCTGCCAAGGCGAAAGACCCGGTTCCTATGGGCATCATCCATAGACTCCAAGCCATAAATCGAGGGGCCGAGCCTTTGAAATGCGGAGGTTTTTAGCCTATCGCGCAGGCGGCGACCCCACTCGACATCGCGCCAACTCCTCTTTACAACTTTCCCCGCCTCAACTATCCGCCAATCGTAACTTTATTGCCAGACATGTTCCTTTCATGGCCCATAGCCCCAGGCATCAAAGCTCTGTTGCCACTGCTGTTACATTTGCTGGCGCGCTCCGGAATCTAATGATGAAAACCGATTTTGACGATACTGCTGGCGATCGCGAAGATAATTATGCAGTCTCGCAACAAAGCCCAGCGATGGCTCCAACCCGAACCTGGTTCAAAGATTCGACGGGTCTTGCCGAAGGTCAAACGCTTAGGCCAAAGACCAACATCCAAACTCTCAAGTCCAACTAGCTACATCACGAAATTCAATCCGCTTAAAAACTGATGTTTCTATCAAGCAATGGCCACTTTAAAGTGCTACGTGACAATTTCTGCATCTGCACAGCTATAGACGTCAAATCTTCTTTACTTTCATAAGTTGATTACAACGAATTTCTACTCGTTCTAACGCTACTAGAACCCAATGAGAATAAACAAATTTGGCCCCAGACTCACTATATTTTTGAGGGTATCATTGTGCTCATTCGGATTGTGTTTGCTGATATCCAATATTTTAAATTTAGAGGTAGCAGCGCAGTCAACTCCCTCCTGGCTTGCACCTTCTCCGCCTAGCTTTCCTCACTTCGAAAATAGAAATGCTGTGATTGAGGAAGCGCGAAGCTTCTCAAACGATTTAGAATCTTATGTCGAAGCGTGGTTAGCTGGTGAAACGCCAGATCAACTCCCTGAAAAACTTATTCCTCCAGGAGTTGATACCAAAGAATTTAAAGATTTTCGCTTAGTGAGGCCAGAAGATATTTCTGCCGATGAACAATGGGCTATTCGACCAGCAGAAGCGATTAACCTAAACGCAACACGGGGATTTTTCCCTGACCCTCAAGCGACTTATATTGTGCTTCCGACTTTGTTTGCTCCCTTTGGGAGTCAGGTGATTATCGAGGGCGAATTTCCCCATGCTCGATTTTTTGATATTCAAATGACACCTTCTTTCCACCCTGAAGCCTATCGCTATCGTGGCTTCGGCGTTGGGGAAGTGCCCATTGTAGATGCCGACATTGAGCCCTTGCCGGGAAATATCAATCCTTTTCGGGTGGGGGCCGATCGCACGGCACTTAATCGCCGGTATCAAGTTACGTTTGATTTGAAGATTGGCAATCCGGTTGATCTCAATTCCGCCTTTCGGCCTCCTTACTATCGGGCTGCAGGAAATCGACGGGTCGGTGGGGCGATCGGTTACCAAGGCCCTTGGGGAGAGAACGAAACGTGGGGGCATGGCCTGGGGGTTTGGGATGTGGGGCAAATCTGGATTCGTTACTACGCACCGGATAAAGCTCAGGGTTCCTTGGGGGGGGTTCCGCTTCCTAAGGTCTATTACCAACTACCAGACGGCAGAAAGTATTACATTCAGGCAGACTTTCGCGACTGGGCAGAGCGTTCCAATCGACGAGTCGCGGCTAATTGGACCTGGCCAGAAGATCCAACTGGGTTCTCTGGGGCTGCTCAGGGGTGGCTGAAAAAATTTGGGATTCTTCGAGCCATTACCACGGGTATGGCCTTAGAGGTTCCCTGGCTCAATCTCGATCAACGGTATGTGCGGGATTTAGATCGAGGCGTTGCGGGGCGTGGAGAAGAAATGCCGCCTCCCGGTAATTTTTCAGTGGCGGCAACCGAATGCAACTACATCCACTACCTGCTACGAGGGATGTCTTTGGGGTGGGGAAAAGTCGCCATCCTAACTGGCAAGCTCCCAACGACGCCTCGCACCCGTGATGGAGAGCCCACAATGGCAAATGCTGAGGCGCGTTACTGGTCTATAACGGCGACTGATCCTGCCCTGCCGAAATCTGACGGCTTTGTCGGAGCAGCACTCCACTCGGTGATGGACGATGAAGTTGTGACAGACCCTGAGCAAAACTATGTGATTGTATTCTCTCGTCCTGAAGATCGGCCAGCCAATGCGATTTCCGAGAATGGCGTAACTTGGGTAAATTGGGGGCCAACGGCAAAAGTTAGCTGGACTTTACGCTGGCTGACAGTTCACCCTGAGTGGGATTCAGCCATGGCACCCAATGATCAAAAACTAGGATGGGAAGGAGACTGGGCCAGCCGAGCTTATAATCCCTCCTTGATCAGCAATAATTCGCACGATGGTTTGCTGGGAGAATACTTGCCTCAAGTACATTACATGGGCACAGCAGAATTTGAACGCCTAGGTACGGCTACTCGGGCAAATCAGATTCCAAAGTGGCAATAGAAGGACTAACTGTTCCGTTGTGTAGGACATTTCAAACCTAAAACCGTATGAATCACTCACGTTGCTGAGCATGGCATGATAAGGCATCGTCATTGGCATCCAAGAATCCCTTATGAGAGCGATGGTGGCCGCCATCGTGCCCATTGAACGATGCGGTTCGGCCTTGGGATTGTTTTACGTGGGGTATAGCATCGCCGGACAGCACCGCCATGGAACTGTCTATGATTGGACGATCGCCGGATTAGCCACTTTCTCCATCGCGGCTCAAATTGGGGCGATCGCGGTTCTATTCTGGGTTAGCTGCCAATCTGCTCACCCTACTAATGCCGGCCCTAAACCCTAACGATGAAGTGCAGCGGCGGCTAGCATCCTTGAACCCAGCACCAGGGGCGTGTCCGGCCGCTGCCATGAGGCGTTAGCTAGCGCTTTTGCGGCAATCTCCTGGCTGGTAAACTGCCTCATTCAGCAAGTGACTGACCAAGAGTTTCAGGAAAAATAAAGGCAAAAACCATTCCAAACCGAGCGTGGGGGCAAAAAGATAGCGATCGCCCAGCAACGCCACCCCGTAAAGACCGAGCGCCACCGGACGTTGTAGATACAGCGGACTGGACAAAATCAGCCCTGCTGCTAGCAGCAAATAACTAGAGACACCAACAAAAAAGAACCCGTCTGCTCCTCGAAGCAGCAACGCCACCAACCCAATGTGGCATAGATGCACACAGATAAAAGCTATATGCTGTCGCCATCCTTGACCCGGGCGATGATACCAACGCTTGGCTGCCGCCGTAGCATTGGTTAGCACACCTCCAACGAGGTCAAAGCCCAAAATTGCTATCAGCCCTAACTGCCAGGAATTCCATTCGATTGGCAGCATAGAAGCGTAAAGAGGAGCAGCGATCGCGGCACCAGCGGACGGTATCAACTGCAACACTATTTCTGCTGGAGTTGCCCCTGGCCCAATAAATCGGTCGAGCTGACCTTTCCAGCCTTTACGGGGAACAGGATTCATTAGTCGACAAGGCATTTCAGACTGCATAATCAGTACATCATAACAATTGTTATATTATAAACATAACAACTGTTGTGATAAGTTGTCGATTAGACTTCTTGGAAATAGGTGAATGTCTGCAGCTCAATCAGATCGGCGACTTGAGGTTTCAGAAGCGGCCTGGCGGGTAATTGTCCGAGAGGGGCTAGATCGCACGAGTATGCGGGCGGTCGCCCAGGAAATGAACTGCACTACCGGAGTAGTGACCCACTACTTCCGTAATAAGCAAGAGTTGATTTTATTTGCCTTACATCAGGTGACGGAACGGTTGCAAGGCTTGATGGAGCAAGCGGTAGCCAATCTAGCAGGCTGCGATCGCTTAGTAGCAATGCTGTCATCATTCTTGCCAATCGATCGAGAGCACCAGGATATTCTTCGGGTGTGGGTGGCGTTCTTGGGCTATGCGGTTGGACGCGAGGATCTGATGGCGGATCATCAGCAGAGCGCCGGGGAATTGCGGCAAGTGATTATCCAAGAATTGGTATCGCTACAAGGGCAAACGATAATTCGTCCTGACATCAACCCAGAGATCGAGGCGAATGTCCTGTTGGCGTTGGTGAATGGCCTTAGTCTAGATACTTTAATTCAACTAAAGCACTTGAGTTCCGAGCAGCAAAAGATAGCATTACAAAGCTATGTGAACAGATTGTTGTACAAAGAAGCAGTTTGAGCAATTGCGGTAGCGAGTAGGATCAACTTAGAAGCGAGCCAGCTAACGCTCAAATAAACTATGCCCAACCAATCAACGGCAATGGCTCATCCTCCTAAAATCGCTTCCAAACTCACCACCCGCAAACCGACGCTGGCTTACGACTAAGCCATCATCATTCAGGACCTTGATTTGGCAGTCCTCACGGGAAAAATTACCGCCTTAGTCGGCCCCAACGGGTATTGTCAACGCATTACTAGGGCGCGTCATCAATTAAATCCAGAATGCTTACTACATAGGCATTACCGCGCCCGCTCCGCAAAACCCACTAGGGGCTGAAATGCTCTCATCATAAGGATTCGAGCGTTAAATGATGACAGCCCCTAGACTCAAGGTCGTTAGGCAATAAGTGCTTTTTCTAATCAGTAAAATCGGTTCACAAAATCTTGGGATAGGTTCTGAGCCGAAGATATCGGGTTTATTTGAAGGTTTTGACGGATATTACATGTGAATAGGTAGTTCGGACATTACAGTGAGAGAATTTGAGAACTCTGAAATCCTATGGGCACAGCCTATCCGATTGCCCCTTGCCAGAAAGCGTTAGCGGCGTTTGATCGCGGCGAAAAGAAACTGCACGTGAGCCAGATGTTTGGCATCAACCGCAACACACTGGATGAATGGTGGAAACGCCGAGCCGCTATGGGTCAGGTGTCCGCGAAAGGGTATTGAAGTCATGGTCCGGTTCCTAAGATTGCGGATTTGAATAAATTTCGGCGCTTTGCAGAAACCCGATGGCATCTTTCTTATACGAATTCTCCATACTCTGGCTACACATCCTGCTCCCCCGCCCGCTTGCTCCTAAGGCTCTCCATTCCGATTTGTAGCGCTATCCCGGAGAAATGGTATTACGCCGCAGCAGATGGCCGATGAGTGGCCCGAGCCCGTGAGCAATCGCACGATTGGCAAAGCCCTCAAGGCGATCGGTGTCACGAGAAAAAAAGACCTATGGGTACCACGAACGGGATGAGGGCAAACGCCAAGCGTTTCTTCGACAACTGGCTCGGTTTGCCCCCGCTCAAGTGGTCTACCTCAATGAGGCCAGCGTCGATGATACAGAGGATTTCCCTTACGGTTACTGTCCGCGTTCAGAGCGTTTTCAGGCACTCAAGCTCGGCCATCGGACAGCGCGCATCAGTCGGGTAGCGACCGTCAGGGGCTCGCGCCGATGACCTTCCAAGGACGCTGCAACACCATGCTGTTGACCCGTGGGTCGAACCGGTTTTGGGGCCGCAATGACAACCCAGTCAAGCCGTCGGATTGTCATTGCCAGCTTTCACCAGTCACAGCGCACCCGGGAACTGATTTGAACAGGCCAGTGGTCAGGTGCTCTTTCCCGCCCCCCATTCTCCTGACTTGAACAAAATTGAGAAGTTTTGGACGCACTTGAAACATCACTGCGAAAAACACTCAATCAGTTTGCCAACTTATGGAATGCCGTTGTTCATGCCTTTAGAAAACTGTCCTAACTATCTCTTTATCTGCAATAGTGCATAGCCATTATGGCTCGACGCCTTGTTTTAGCGGAACTGGCGACGGCTATATGTTCCGTGAGCAAAATCTATCAGGGGCTCGACTATCCGTTTTCTGGTGATTGTCTGTTGGCTAGCTCGGGTGGTGAGCCTTAGCAGGTTGAATGCTATGGCGTTGGAGGGGTTTCCACAGCGTCGACCGCTCCATCTGCAGGAGCATCGAGTGCCCCATCAACCACAGCAGGAGGTGTCTCACCATCGAGTATGGCAGGCGTTGCTGGATCAGAGACAATGGGCGTTTCATCAGCGGCGGTCACCGGCGTTGCTGGTATTGAGGGTGTCGTAGGTGCTGGTGTCCCAGCGCTGGGCGGGGTAGGCGTGGCAATAGTTGGTGGAGTGACAGTAGTTGCTGGAGTGACAGTCGGATCGATCACTCCAGCGGTGGGCACAGTTGTACTTGCGCCGCCGGCACTGCTGGGGTCATCGGAAACTTCACCTGGTAAAGAATTGCCCTGTCCGAAAGGTGAATCTGCTGCGGGATCTAAAGCGTCATCACTGGGAGCAGGAAGAGTGACTGCTTGAGGCCGATCAATCGGTAAAAGACGACTGTCAACTCCATTAACATGGGCTGAACTCTGAACCGTAGGCTCTTGATTGGCGGCGCGACTACTATTGTCAACATCCATTCCTGGCTCCCCAAATGTATCGGCATCAACACCTTCAACATTCACCACGTCAGAGCTGAGCACAGTATCTCCCACAAACACAGCTTGCTGTAACAAACCGTCTAAGGTCTCTTGGCGAACAGAGTCAATGGGCAGTCCCGTGTCAGGGTAATTGGGATCATCTAGATAGAGACCTTCAACTAAAAGACTGGTCTCGTAAAACAGCTGTAGATCAAACTCAAAGACTTCTATCGTTCCATCTGCTGCGATCGCCATTTGCCCCGCGACGAGAGCAGCCGTCTGGCCATTGGCTAGCTCCACTCTGACCGGCCCACCAGGATTATTGGTTAACGCCATGACGATAGTGCGCCCTGCAGCAGAAGACGCTCCCCAATCTTGTACGGGCGACTCAGAGACTGGGGCAGCTGCAATATGGCGGATAAGGATAGCCGTCCCTTGAATTCCAGTCACGACACCAGGAGTTTCAATGGTGCTAGGGCCACGTCCAGGGGGCACCAGAAAGAGCGCCGTACCGTTGGATAGTCGAAAGTTGCGAGTATTTGGAACAAACCAAAAAGTTGCCCGTTCACCGATGCGAGCCAAGGAACCGTCATTAAAGCGTAAGTCAGCTCTGGAATTAGTAGCAGTACGGATTGCATCGCCAAGATTCAGCCGATCAGAAAGGGTTGCCGATCGCGCCGTGCCGGACTCTGGCAAAAGTTC